>MFSF01000011.1:41687-56452 GCA_001784815.1 Candidatus Moranbacteria bacterium RIFOXYA12_FULL_44_15 | reverse complement strand
CCGCCACCTCCGCCGCCACCACCTCCATCCAGAGAGGGATTCTTGTTCAAGAGAGTCGTTGTAAAGAATGAAGGGTATGTTCCCTCAAAAAAAACTTCCTTGAGAGTTTATACTCAAAAAGGAAGTGGTTCGCCAGTGCTGATTCAGGAAAGGGGAATCAGCAGGATAGATCCCAAAAGGAGGAAGACGCTGGAACTGGAGATTCCAGCCGGTAATTTGCCCAGCACTCCTTATCGGCTAATCGTTCAGATCGACCCGGAAAACAAGATTCCGGAGGAGAACGAAACCAACAACCGCGTCGTTGCGGTTGTGAAGTAGGAATTTTCTTAGGGGGATAAAGAATATGATCGGGGCAAATGTCACGCCGGGAAGCATAAGTTCGAAACTTCGAACCCAAGCTTCCCGGCCTTTTTTTGTTTCCTGGCTGTCAAAAAGCACAATATATGATTTGTTTTTGTTCCATTTTTTTTGTTATATTATTACTTAGAAATCAAGAGCAAGAGGGGTTCCCTTCTGTCTGAATTGTTGGAAAAGTATTATGGCGTAGAAATCATTAAATCAATTTTGCGCCAGACTGGTTTAATTGAAGATGAGTTCAGGAAAAAAATAGTTAAACTTCTCATATTCGGATAAGTTATCTAAAACGCCGCTTGGCGGTTCGTCCTTGAAAGAAGCATACTATCTGTGGTATGCTTTTATGTATGATGTATGAACTATTAGTCATTATTGTCCTAGCCGCGGCCGGGTTTCTGATCTCGCTGCGCATTCATCGTTCCAAAAAAACTGGTGAAAAACTAGTCTGTTTCATCGGGGGCGGGAAAAAGAGTTGCAACGAAGTGGTGGAAAGCGAGTATTCCAAGACGCTGGGGATTCCTAACGAAGTTGCCGGTATGGTTTATTATGCTTCGGTGTTCATTTTCGCACTTGGTTTTGTTTTCGTGCCGGATATTTTGGGATCATCTTTCCTTTGGGCGGCAAAAATTTCTTCCGGCGCCGCTTTTCTAGCGTCGATGTATTTTGTCGGAATCCAAGCCTTTGTTCTCAAAAAATTTTGCGAGTGGTGTCTGGCAACGGCAGTTATAAACACGCTGATTTTCGGAATAAACTGGATGTTTTTTTGAGTATGGCTAATATAAGAAATTTTTGCATAATCGCGCACATTGACCACGGTAAGTCGACTCTATCCGATCGTCTTTTGGAAGTGACGGGAACAATAGAGAAGAGAAAAATGAAAGAGCAACTTTTGGATACTATGGATTTGGAGCGGGAGCGGGGGATAACGATAAAAATGCAACCGGTTCGCATGGAATACCATTTGGGAGTGAAAAGTGCAAAATTCAAAGTTAAAAGTGGAGAGAAATATATTTTGAACTTGATCGATACGCCGGGGCACGTGGATTTCGGGTATGAAGTTTCGCGGTCGCTGGCGGCGGTGGAGGGGGCGGTTTTGCTGGTTGATGCCACCAAGGGCGTGCAGGCGCAAACATTGGCCAACCTGTACCAAGCGGTCGAGCATAATTTGGAAATTATTCCGGCGGTGAATAAGATTGATCTTCCCAACGCCGATGCCGCCAAAACCAAAAAGGAGATTATTCATATTTTGGGCTGTCAGGAGGAGGATATTTTGGAAGTGTCCGGGAAAACGGGCGCGGGTGTGGATAAACTTTTGGAAAGGATAGTTGAAAAGATTCCGCCGCCCAAAGACGACGTGGGAAAACCATTGCGCGCTTTGATTTTCGATTCCAAATACGATACATACAAGGGTGTTTTGGCCTATGTTAGGGTGGTGGATGGAGAAATCGAACCCGGACAAAAGGCCTATATGCTGGTCGGAAAAAAAGAAAGCGACGTGATTGAAGTGGGGTATTTTGTCCCCGATTTAAAAAAAGCTGAAAAACTTTCAGCCGGAGAAATCGGGTATGTCGCTACCGGACTCAAGAGCGTGGAAGATTGCAAAGTGGGCGATACCATAACTGAATCGCGAATCAACGCGAATTTGGCTCGAATGGACGCGAATGATAAAGTTGAGGCGTTGCCGGGGTATAAGGAGGTGCGGCCGATGGTGTACGCCAGTTTCTATCCGGTGGAAGGGGACGATTACAACTTTATGCGCGACGCTTTGGATAAATTGAAACTGAACGACGCCGCTTTCGTTTTCGAGCCGGAATCTAGCTTGGCTTTAGGGCGGGGTTTCCGTTGCGGGTTTTTGGGGCTTTTGCATTTGGAAATAATTCAGTCCCGCCTGGAGCGGGAGTTCAACATCAGTCCGACTATCACTACTCCCGGAGTCGTTTATGAGATAAAACTAACCAACCAAGAGGAGCGAATTAAAATCTATTCGCCGTCGGAATTTCCCGATCCTTCCGTAATTTCCGAAATATACGAGCCTTTTGTCGGGCTGGAAATCATTTCTCCTTCATCTTATCTTGGTCCGATTATGGATGTGATGCGAAATACCCGGGCAGTTTATCGCGATACCGAGTATATTGACAGCGAGCGGATGGTTTTGAAATTTGATTGCCCGCTGATGGACGTGATTACTAATTTGCATGACGATATCAAGGGGGCGACCAAGGGCTACGCTTCGATGAATTATGAAGTGAAAGACTACCGGCCGTACGATTTGGTAAAGCTGGATATTCTGGTGGCGGAAGAAAAAATGGACGCTTTTTCCCGAATTGTTCCCAAAGAAAAAGCATATTCCGAAGGAAAACGGGTCGTGGAAAAACTGAAAAATTCCATTCCCAGACAAAACTTCCAAATTGCCATCCAAGCGGCGATTGGCGGAAAAGTTATCGCCCGGGAAACTATCCAAGCGTTTCGCAAAGATGTGATTTCAAAACTCTACGGCGGAGACGTGACCCGCAAAAGAAAGCTTTTGGAAAAGCAGAAAAAAGGCAAAAAGAAAATGAAAAATATCGGGAGAGTGACGATACCGTCGGAAGCTTTTCTATCGGTGTTGAAAAAGTAAATGTTTTGTAAAACTTAAAAAAATCTGCTAAAATAAGCTCATGAGATCGAAAAGATTTAACAAAAGAGTCCGGAGGATTTGGATTGTTATTTCCTTGCTGGCGGTTTTGGCGATGGTGGCTTTTACCGTCGCTCCGCTTTTGACGCTTTAGGCAGTGTAATAAAATAACCCGGACAAGTACTTATTTTTTTCGTCAATCAGATACTTACGGCGTAATTGTTGACTAATTTGTTTTATTACACCGCCTTTAGGACAGCTAAAAAATATTCCTTGGACTTATGCTATGGAAGGAAAAAAAGAAAAAGGATTTGGAAGCTGGATGCTGAAGACGTTTTTGTTTTTTGGTTTGGCTGCTCTTATCTTTATCGGTATCTCGGCCGGCCGCCAAACTCTGAAGAAAAAAGAAATAAAGAAAGAAATCGAAGATCTCAAAAAAGAAGCGGAAAAAATAGAGAAGGACAATTTGGCGCTTGAGGATAAAATCGCCTACCTGGAAAGTCGCGACTATCAGGAAAAAGAAGCCCGGGACAAACTTGGTCTTCAAAAACCGGAAGAAAATTTAGTCATTATCAAACCGGGCTTGTCCAAGAAAGAGGAAAACAGAAAAGATATTTCTGAAAATCAAGGGCGAGAAAAAGAACCGGAAAAAACATTCAATCCGAGAAAATGGTGGAATTATTTCTTCAAGTATTGAATGCTAATTGTCGCGAATATTAAAACGAATGGAGACAAATGGGGATAAAAAAATAAAATTAGCCGCGGTGGCATACGCAGCCGCCTTGATTGTTTTTGCCGTGATTGTCTTTGTCGCGGTTCTGATTTACGGATTTGGCGTCAACAATCGGTTGGTTAAGGCGGTAAGCCGGGTTGTGCCGTATCCGGCGGCGATTGTCGATTGGGAATTCATCAGTTTTTCCGATTTGGAAAATGACACGGAGGCGGTCAAGAATTTTTACGAAAAACAGGATTTTTCCGATTTGGGTTTGCGGGTTGATTTTTCCACCGCGGACGGAAAAAAAAGACTGGCTGTTAAAAGAAAAAATATTCTTAGCAAACTCATTGAAAACAAGTTGATTGAAAAAGAAGCAAGAAAGAGGGGTATTATTTTAACTGAGGAGATGATCGATCAGGAAGTGGAAAGGAAACTGCGCGAATGGGGTAGTGAGGAATATGTCAAGAATAATATGCTTAATCTTTATGATTGGACAATGGACGATTTCAAAAACAAGATAGTGAAGCCGGATATATACAGAGATAAACTCTTTGCCGATATCCGGGAAACCGATCAATCTTTCAGGGCGGCGCGGGAAAAGATTGAAAAGGCGAGAATGGAATTGAAAGACCGCCAAAATTTCGGAGAGATAGCGGAAAAATATTCCGAGGGGGAATCTGCCAAAAACAAAGGCGATCTGGGTTGGTTCAATTATGGTCAGATGCTGCCTGAAATATCCGAAGCCGCCGGCAAGCTAAAAAAAGAAGAGGCCAGCGAAATCATAGAAAGTCCGCTTGGTTACCATATTATAACGATTGAAGATAAAAAGACCGAAGACGGCCAGGAAAAGGTAAAAATAAGGCAGATATTCGTGAGGACGCCCAATGTCGGCGACTGGTTGTCGGAGAAAGAAAAAAATGCTAAAATAAGCGTGCCAGTGAAGGGTCTTCGCTGGAATGGAGAGATTTGCGAAATTGAATTTGTCGACCAGGAGCTTAAGGATTTTGAAAGCGATTTAATAAACAATTCCAAAGACGATATTTCGGTTTTATTTTGATATATTACGAGAAAATAAGATAATTATTAATCGATAAGCCAATATGCCTAAGCCAAAAGTGAGCGATGATTTATGCATTGGATGCGGGACTTGCGAGTCTTTGTGTCCCAAGGTTTTCAAACTTGAAAACGGAAAATCCAAGGTGGTTGCCGAGGATTGCGGAGATTGCGATTGCCAGGAGGTGATCGATTCTTGCCCCGTTAGCGCAATCTCAATGGAATAACTTCTTGGGGATTGCTTGACTAAAAAAAACATAAACACCAAAATTGTAACACGAAAGTTATGATTTTTGGTGTTGTAGTATAATAGCCTTAAAAACAACAAGCATGGACAACGAAATGGAAAAAAATGTTGCCGGAGAATCCGTGGGCGATTTTTCGGAAAAAAGTGAAATAAAAAGCTCCCGCAAAAAGTTTTTCTCGCTGGTTCCGCTGATTCTTCTGATAATTCTCATCTCTTCGACTTTCGGGGCAGTTTTTGGTTTTTTAGCCTCCGGTCCCGGACAAAAAGTATTTTCCGAAATTTTTCCCAATTACGTGGCGGCTCCCGTGGAAAAGAGCGCGGATGTGATTAGGCAGCAGATTGTCGAAGAAGATTCGGCTGTTATTGACGTAGTGGAAAAAGCCACTCCGGCTGTCGTAAGCGTGGTGGTTAGTAAGGATGTTCCCAGGATGAGACAAATTGATCCGTTTGATCCTTTTGGCGGCTTGAGAGATTTTTTTGGTCAAGATGGGCAGAATAATCAGGGCGGATCCGTGGAAAAACAGCAAATTGGAGGGGGATCGGGCTTTTTTATTACCGCGGACGGAATGATAGTGACCAATCGCCACGTAGTGGAGGATGCAACTGCTGATTATACCGTTCTTACCAGCGATAATAAAGAACATCCGGCTAGCATTTTGGCCAGGGATCCAGTGAATGATATCGCGATCATTAAAATTGACGGAAGCGGATACACTACGTTGGATCTGGGAGACTCCGGAGCGCTCAAGACCGGGCAAACCGTTATCGCGATTGGGAATTCTTTGGGTGAATTTTCTAATACCGTAAGCAAGGGAATTATTTCCGGGCTGAAGCGGGACGTGACGGCGTCCGGCGGCGGAGGCCAGGCGGAAAGACTGACTAACATTATCCAAACAGATGCCGCTATCAACCCCGGAAATTCCGGCGGACCGCTTATCGACATCAACGGCCAGGTGATCGGAGTCAATGTGGCCGTGGCGCAAGGAGCGGAAAATATCGGGTTTGCTATTCCATCTTCCCAAATCAAAAGGATTGTGGAGCAGGTAAAAACTACCGGCAGGATTTCCTCTCCTTATATCGGAGTCCGGTATATCCCGGTTGACGGACAATTACAAAGAGAAAATAACCTCCCTTTCAATTACGGAGCTTTGGTTTTGAGAGGCGAAAGAATGATCGATTTCGCGGTGGTTCCCGGTTCTCCCGCGGACAAAGCCGGTGTCGTTGAGAATGACATCATTTTGGAAATTGACGGAATAAAAATTGACGAGGAAAACAGTTTGGCGGAAATAATCAACCGGCGCAATGTCGGGGACGAAATAAGCCTGAAAGTTTGGCATCGAGGAGAAACAAAAGATGTGAAAGTGAAACTGGAAGAACGGAAATAAATTTTTATGGATTTAAATAAGCTTACTACCAAATCCCAAGAAGCTCTGCGAAACGCTCAGGAGTTGGCGATAGGGAAAAACCAGCAACAGGTTGATGTTTTCCATTTGCTTTATTCGCTCATAACCCAAAAAGATTCCTTAGTTCCAGCGATTTTTCAAAAGATGGAGTTGGACGCGGAAAAAATAACCGAAGAAGTTATGGCAGAAGTGGAAAAATATCCCCAGACTCCCGCCGCTTCGCCGCGCCAGATATTTATCACGCCGGATTTGATAGTAACGCTGAATAACGCCGAGCAGGAAGCTAAAAAAATAGGGGATGAATTCATTTCCACCGAGCACTTGATGTTGGCGCTTTTATCTTCCAAGACAATGGTGAAAAACTTTTTAGAAAGCAGAGAAATAAATTATGACGATGTCTTGAAAATTATGGCTGGTATCAGGGGATCCCAGCGGGTGGATTCTCCCGATCCAGAGTCGAAATTCCAAGCTTTGGAAAAATATACCATCAACCTTACCGAAATGGCTCGCGATAAAAAACTTGATCCGGTTATCGGAAGGGATAATGAAATCAGGCGGGTAATGCAGGTTCTTTCGCGGCGAACCAAGAACAATCCCGTGCTTATCGGAGAGGCGGGGACGGGGAAAACCGCCGTTGTGGAAGGTTTGGCGCAAAGGATCGCCGACGGGGACGTGCCGGAAACCATCAAAGACAAGCTCCTGCTGACTCTTGATTTAGGTTCTCTTTTAGCCGGAACAAAATTTCGCGGAGAGTTTGAAGAAAGACTTAAGGCTATTATGAATGAGATTAAGAGGGGAGAGGGAAAATATATTCTTTTTATCGATGAATTACATACACTGGTGGGAGCGGGAGCGATTGAGGGGGCGCTTGACGCTTCCAATATGCTTAAACCAGCCCTGGCGCGCGGACAAATAAAAATGATCGGAGCGACCACTACTAAAGAATACCAAAAATATATCGAAAGGGACGCGGCGTTGGAGCGGCGGCTTCAGCCGATTGTGGTGGGCGAACCTTCAACAGAGGATACTGTCGCTATTCTGCGGGGACTCAAAGAAAAATACGAGGTTCATCATGGCGTCAAGATAACTGATGGCGCCATTCAGGAAGCGGTGAGTCTTTCCGACAGATATATTACGGACAGGTTTTTGCCGGACAAAGCGGTGGATTTGATTGATGAGGCGACCAGCGCCCTGCGGATGGAGATTGATTCAATGCCGGCGGAAATCGATGAAGTGGAGCGCAAGACGCGCCGGATGGAAATTGAAAAAAAAGCTTTGGAAAAGGAAAACAGCGCCGACGCGAAAAGAAGGATTCGGGAACTCAACAAGAAACTGGCGGAAATAAAAGAGGAGTCTCAAAAAACAATTCTGCAGTGGAAATCGGAAAAAGACCTTATCACTCACATTCGCCGGTATTCGGCGGAAATCGAAAAACTGAAATCAGAGGCGGAAATTTCCGAGCGAAAGATGGAACTTGATAAGGTGGCGGAGATACGTTATGGAAAGATTCCGGAATTAGAAAAAAAGATTGTTCAAGAAAAAAGAAAACTGGACAAGATTCAAAGCAAAAATCCCATTCTTAAGGAAGAAGTGACGGAAGAGGATATCGCCAAAGTAGTTTCCCGTTGGACGGACATCCCGGTTTCTCGGATGTTGGAAGACGAAGCGGCCAAGTTGGCTCGTATGGAGGAAGCGCTGGGAAAAAGAGTAGCGGGTCAAAAAGAAGCTATTACTTCCGTTTCTAACGCTATTCGGCGGTCGCGCGCCGGGCTTTCCCAGGAAAACCGGCCGATTGGGTCGTTCATCTTTTTGGGTCCGACCGGAGTAGGCAAGACTGAATTGGCTAAGACATTGGCGGAATTTCTTTTTAACGACGAAAAGTCGTTAATTCGGGTGGATATGAGCGAATATATGGAATCACACAGTGTTTCTAAGTTGATCGGCTCGCCGCCGGGGTATGTCGGATATGAAGAAGGCGGGCAGCTGACTCAATTGGTCCGGCGAAGACCGTATTCCGTTCTGCTTTTTGACGAAATTGAAAAAGCTCATCCTATGGTTTTTAATATAATGCTGCAAATTTTGGACGAGGGGCATCTGACTGACGCCAAAGGCCGGCGCGTGAACTTTAAAAATACGGTCATCATAATGACATCCAATGTCGGATCTGATATAATATATAAAAGTGGCTTGGGGTTTCGGGGCGGCGAAGAGGATGAAACGATGGGGGAAGAAAATATGCGCGAAAAAGTGCTGGCTTCTCTCAAAGAAAATTTCAAACCGGAATTTCTCAACCGGTTGGATGAAGTCATAATTTTCCATCCGATCACCAAGGCGGTTCTCAAGAAAATAGTCGATCTTCAAGTTAAGGAAATTCAACGCAGGTTGGATGAAAAAGATATCAAGATAGTTCTTACCATCCAGGCGCGGGAATATTTGAGCCGAAAAGGGTATGATCCGGCTTATGGCGCCCGTCCGTTGAAAAGAGTCATTCAAAGCGAAATTATGGACGGACTGGCGTTGGAGATAATCGAAGGAAAGATTAAAAAAGGAGACAAAGTCACGGTAGACGCGGAAAAAGACAAAATTATATTCAAATAAGAAGTGTTTTTAAAAATCCAACCATTATTGTATAGCCTTGTTTTTCTTGCCGGTCTCGAGCTTATTTTATTCGAGGAAGGTTTGGTGTTGGTTGTTTCTTCTTTTTTGTTTCTCATTTCCCTTTATGGAGGAAGAAAATTGGGAGGAAAATGGTTTTTTTCCATTCTTCCGGTTTTTTTCACGCTCTCTTCAGTCGCGCTTCTATATCTTGTGACTTTGAGGTATGAACAGCAAATTTTCGCGGCTATCGCTTCCCTCATGTATTATCTTTCTTTATATGGGGCGATGCGTTTGGGAAAATATGAAAACGACCAAACGGCTCGGGGGATGAATATGGCGGCTATGGCGGCTACGGTTTTTTTCGCTTATGCCGGCGCTTATGGACTGTACCTTAATTTTCTCGTTCCGCTATATTGGCTGATGCTGGCTTATCTCGCGGTTACTCTGCTGGTGAGTTACCAATATTTTTCTTTGATTAAAAAAGAAACTAGGACTGTTTGGACTTACAGCTTCATCTTGGCTCTCATTATGGCGGAACTTATTTGGACGATGAATTTTTGGCCGTTCGGATATTTGACGACCGGAGTAATCGCCCTTATACTGTACTATGTTCTTTGGGATATCGTTCAAAGCCATTTTTTAAACGCTTTGAGCCGAAAAAGAGCCATTAGTAACGTATTCTTGTTTTCGTTCCTGATTATTTTGATTTTAGTTACTTCCAAGTGGATACCGGTGATATAAGAGTTTATTATGTTTAAAAAAATTGCCATAATTTTAGCCATTGTTATAATTAGCGGGCTGAGCGGTATTGCCGCGGATCGCTATCTTTTTCCGTATTTGATTTCAACGCGGGTTTTTTCCAAGTATGATTTTTTGAAAAAATCAGCCGAAAACGTGACGGTTATCAATAAGACTGAGCAGATCTATGTTAAGGAAGAGACCTCCGCGGAAAAGGTGGCTGGCAGCGGAGCTTCATCAGTGGTCAATATAATCTCCTATTTGTCTCCGGAGGCATCTCCCGGCGCGAAGCCGGGCTATAAAAATGGCACCGGAATAATAGCCACTAGCGACGGCTTGATTATGACTTACGCTTCCGCTTTAAATATCAATCCGGCCGTTCCCTATAAATATAAAGTTATGGCATCGGATGGGAATGTTTACGACGCGGAAATTTTTGGAACGGATTCTTGGAGCGGTTTGGTTTTCCTTAAAATCAATGCCAGTAATTTGCCGGTGGTGTCTTTTGGCAATTCGGACGACGCCAGATCCGGAGAAAAAGTGGTGGCCATCGGAAACAGCCTGGAAAACTACGGAAATCGCTATTTTTCAGGATTATTAAGCGGTTTTAACGCCACTTTCAATCTGGGTGGAAAAACTTTGTCCGTGCCGGAAAAGATGGAGGGAGTTTTTGAAACTGATTTCGATCTCGGAGGGGCTTTTGTCGGCGGACCGGTACTGGATTATTCAGGGCGGATGATCGGCGTGGTCGGATCGGTGGAGAAAAACGGACAAATAGTCTATTTTGAAATTCCGTCCAATAAAGTGAAAAATGTTTTGGAAAAAGCGTTGCGAAAAGAGCTGGATCAAAATCCGATATTGGGGGCTTACTATGTGCCTCTCACGAAAACTTACGCCCTTGCCAATGGAATTTCCCGCGAAACGGGGGCGTTGATTTTTTCTCCTTCCGGGCAAAACGGCCTGGCGGTCATCGCCGGAAGCCCGGCGCAAAAAGCCGGACTCCGTCTGGCTGACATCATAACAGCCATAAACGGCGAGGAGATAACCCTCAAAAATAATCTGGCGGAGATTTTGTACAAACATAAGAAAGGCGAAGAAATCGAATTGGCAGTTACGCGGGAAGGAAACGAAATGGCGGTAAAGGTTGTTTTATAAGCTGAATTGAACTGATTTTTCAGGCTTTATCTGAGCCACAAAACCCTCCAATGGGGGCTTTTTTATTTGACAAAACTCAAATTTTATGCTTAACTGAAAAGTTAAAAACGACCGGAATAACGTCTGGTTATATTCAGGACTTACGCGTTTGCCTTGAATTCTGAATCAGTACCGTTTGCCATTAAGTCAACTCCAGCATATTCATTAGGATTTCAGCCTATAATTCAGTGACTTGTCCATAATTCTGCGGCAAACGCGTAAGTCCTCATATAAATTTCAAATAACAATAATTTTATGCAAGAAGGAGAAATAAGGTTCATCAATGAGACCGTCGCCAAAACATGGTCGTGGCCGCTTTCAAATTGGAAAATCGGAATCGATTGGCGGAGCATTTTCTATAAATCAGCTATTATCGCCGCTAGTGGATTTTTCTTATTTTCCATAATACTTCTCAAATCCAAAACCACTGCTGAATTTTATAGCGAACCGGTTTTCTTTTCCTATGCCATTTTCGTAACCGCCTTTTTGATATCGCGGATTTTTTCAGCGATGCTTTACGAAAGTTCCATGGCCAGCCTTATGCAAGACACTGATTCCGCCAGGAGCTTTTATTTGGAAAATTACGAGCCGAAAGTGGCTTTTGTCATTCCATGTTTCAATGAAGAAAAAGACATTGCCGATTCGATTATAAATTGCTATAAAATAAATTACCCCCAAGACAAATTGGAAGTGATGGCGGTCAATGACGGAAGCGCCGACAAGACTTTGTCGGTTTTGAAAGAATTGCAAAAAGTTTATCCGACGCTCAAGATAATCGACTGGCCCAATCAGGGCAAGCGCTGGGCGATGGCGGCCGGCTTTGAAACATCGACGGCGGACATAATTATCCAGCTTGATTCCGATTCCTCGGTTGATCCGGCGACTTTTCGGGAATGGATCGACCCTTTTCAAAATCCGCGCGTGGCGGCGGTTTGCGCTCATGGCGTTCCGAAAAATGCCGACAAAAACATTATCACTCGGATGCAAACCGCTTACTATTTTATGTCCTTCCGGATTTTGAAAGCGGCTGAATCGACTTTTAACACGGTTTTCTGCCTTTCCGGATGCGGGGCGGCTTATCGCCGGACGGCGGTTATGCCGGTGCTTTACCATTGGCTTTCGGAAAGTTTTCTAGGACGCCCTACTACTTACGGCGACGACCGGGCGCTGACCAGCTGGCTTTTAAAAAGAGGGGAATCTATAATATACAACAACAAGGCTATAACTTATACCGTCGTTCCGGAAAACTGGAAACAGTTTATGAAGCAACAGCTTCGCTGGAAAAAATCCTGGATAATAAACGCCATCATTACCAGCCGGTTTATCTGGAAAGTCCAGCCGTTTGTTTCTTTTTTCTATTATTTTCCGCTGGTGCTGATCTCTTTCCTCACCCCATTTATGACTTTTCACGCGCTTATCTATACGCCGTTGACTAAAGGAGTTTTGCCGTTTTTCCATATCGCGGGCGTAATTTTGGTTACGGCGCTGCTGGTGATTTATTATCGTTTTCTTGATAAGAATAATAAATATTGGCCGTATCTTTTTCTCTGGTCTCTTTTGAATTTGTTTTTTATGTCGTTTATTCTTATCTGGGCGGCTTTCAAAATTCAAGACAGAGGATGGGGGACACGGTAAATTGCTATATCAACTATTATGCATAATTTTAATCTGAAAATGATAAAGATGATCCTGGTTATTCTGGTGTCGTCGGCCGTGGTGAATATGGTTGGCGGGATTTCTATCTTGAAAAACAACGATTATTATTTCCGCCCAAGCTATTTCGTGATGCAGTGGGACTATTGGAAGAACAGGGCGGCTTACGCCAAATACGCGGGCGGAAGCGTTTTTAACTTGTTTTCTTCAAAAAAAGAAGTTTCTCCGCTAATTTCCAGCGGCGATCAAGAGGCTGTTTCGATTCCTGTTTTGCTTTATCACGGCGTTATAAAAGATTCTGCTTGGCAGCCTGACGAAGTCAATATTCGGATGGAAGATTTTCGCGCGCATATGTTCGCTTTGAAAAAAGCCGGCTGGCAAACAATCAGTCTGGAGGACTATTCGGATTTCATCCAAGGAAAAATCAGTTTGCCGGAAAAATCTTTCCTGCTTACTTTTGACGACGGGCGGACCGACAGCTATTATCCAGTCGATCCGGTTCTTCGGACGCTGGACTATTCGGCCGTGATGTTTGTGATAACCAGCCGGTCGATTTCCGAAGAAAAAGGAATGGGACATTTCCATCTTTCCCAAGACGAGCTGGAGCATATGCTCGCTTCCGGCCGCTGGGAAATGGGTTCCCACACTTATGACGGGCATGGCTTTGTGCCGACTGGCGCCGACGGCGCTGAGGGGCATTTCTTGAGCAGCAGGACGTGGCTGGCGGCCGAAAACAGACTGGAGACGGAAGAAGAATATAAAACCAGGATCAATCAAGATATACTGGCTTCAAAAAATGACTTGGAGAAAAAACTGGGAATAAAAGCGGTGAGCTTCGCGTATCCTTTCGGCGATTTCGGAGAAACCGTGGAAAACTTTCCGGAAAGCCGCGGTTCGGTGATTGACGAGGCGCATAAAGTTTTTGATCTGTCCTTTTGTCAGACGGCCAGCGGAGATTTCCCGGCCAATTACCGGGAGAAATCTTTTTTGGCTAAAAGAGTTAACACCAATTCGTTTTTGAGCGCCGAAAATTTACTCCACATTTTTGAAAGCAACAAAGACAAGCCGGCTCTTTATGAAGACTATTTTTCAAAAAACTCCGGCTGGATAAGCGGCTGGGGGGCGTTTAAAATGGAAAACGGCGCTATGACTATCGGGAATTCTCCCAACGACGAAAGCGGTCTGGCTTTTCTCAACGGGTCGTATCTTTGGAAAGATTATTCCGTTTTTGCCAAAATGAAACTGGTTGGAAACGGAAAAGCTTCTTTGGCGGCGCGCTACCATGACGGCAACAACTATATGTCCTGCGATTATTCCAATAGCAGTGTTTCTTTGACGGAAAAAATAAACAAGCTCTTGGTTTCAGAAAATGTCGTATTGACGGACACGAGGCTTTCCGGCGGACGAGAAGCCCAAGTTGGAGTGGAGATTTCTGGCGAAAAAATCAGTTGCCTTTTGGACGGCAAAGCGGTGGTTTCCGGGACAGTCAACGAAAATTTGTCCAAAGGCGGAATTAGTTTCAAGATTTGGAATCCGGTTGAAAGAGACAATGCCGTGGTTGTCAGCCAGTTGAAAGTCGCGCCGATCGGGGAAGGGGAATGAATTATTTTATTACCCCCTCGCCCGTAATCGGGAGAGGGTTGGGGAGAGGGCACATTTAAGAACGTTGCCCCGAGCCCTCTCTGTCCCGACGAGTACATCGGGACATCTCTCCCGAGTACGGGAGAGAAGGATAATGAGGCTTTATTATTTTATGTTTCAATACGAAAAATACAAAAAATTTATAATTCCCCTGGCCGTTATTGCCTTGGCCGTGGCAATTATTTTAACTAACCGATTCTTTTTTTCGCCCAAAAAAGAGCTGGCGTCTTTTGATTTTTCCGATTCGGGAAATGAAAAAAGTTTTGTTATTGAGGAAGCCAACCCGATGAAAAACAGCAAAAATCCCGATTGGTGGCTCAACTCCGGCGGGAAAATGTTTGTCGAAAAAGATTATTTTTCCACCAATTTGGGCGAGATGGATAAAGACGACAAGTGGCGGCAGCTTTACAAAGAAAACAATTCTCGCGACAGCGACAAAGGGTATTATCCGCAAAATGTTTTCCGTTTGGTAACCAGGAGTCAGTGGCAAAACCTGGCGCAACAGGTGTATTTCAACATAGAAAGAATAAATCTAAGCGAGAGCGAATACCGCAA
>MFSF01000011.1:0-41604 GCA_001784815.1 Candidatus Moranbacteria bacterium RIFOXYA12_FULL_44_15 | reverse complement strand
CGGTAATTAAGAAAAAAATCGACGGGAAATATTATACCCTGGCGGAGAAAAATGTCTTGACAAAAAAGGGAAAGTATGCTAGGGTTGATAGTCCCAATCTCATTCCGGAAAACACCTGGATCGGGCTCAAAAGCGAATTGGAGAACGACGGCGATGACGCAGTTAATATAAAACTATATATCGACGACGGAACGGGGGAATGGAAGAAGGTTTTGGAAGTAACGGACGAAGATGAAAAATACGGCGCCGCGCCTATTTTCGAAAAAGGCTACGCCGGAATCAGGACGGATTTTATGGATGTGAAGTTTAAAGGTTATCATATAGAAGAGCATTAAACTATTCGTATGTCCCGCGTTCGTAGTGCGGGTTCGCGTAGCGAATAACGTTTTGAACGCAGTGAAGAAATAATTCTTTCTTGCGTTCAGAATGTCAGTTCATTCTGCGCCGCCCCGCTATGTGGCGTGGCGGTGAAGTAGTTTCTTTTACAGGAAGGAAATAGTTTCTAAACCCACAACGTTTTACAGGAGGAAGTATCATGTTGAAAAAGATTTGGTTGGTTGTTCTGATGGCAATCGTTGCTTTGACCGCGGTGTCGCAGGTCGAAGCAGTGGATTACTTCATTGACGGGCAGCTTTATGAAGGCTATGATGAGCCTGAATTGGCAGAAACGACCGCAACACGTGTCCCCATCGTCGTCATTACGGATGATGATGGTTATTTGAACAGCGCGGCGGATGCGTATTCGGGATATTACAGGCTTCCGATTACGTACTTTCCGACTGTGAGCTGGCTGGGAAGCACAGGTTTCAAGAGTTTTGCGAGGCTTAAATCCCTACAGAACAGAGAAAAGGGACCCTGCGAAGTTGGCTACCACGGATTAAATCACGAGGATGCCGCATCGCTCGGTTACGATTGGATCGTGGATGATAGTCAGCAGTGTCGGACTATTCTTGCTGACAATGGTATCAACATGTCGAAAGGGTATGCTCCGACTTATGGCTCGTCCGTTCCTGAAGTAATCAGGCGTCTCATATCCGACGGAGAAATCGAATACTCACGGCAAGCCTTCCAAGACGGTACAGCCTACAATTACCCAGGCACTCAGTTTGATCCTGCGAATATTGCGGTTGTGAGCGTCAAACAAGATGTCAGCCTGCCGACTCTCCGTCGCCTGATCAGTCGGGCGGTTGACAAAAGACTGATGCTGGTATTGGTATTTCACAAGATCAGCAAGCTGCCGGCAATCGGCGATCCTTACGATTATTCCTACCGGAAATATCGAAAGATGATTGACCATATCGTCTGGCACCAGCAGGAGAACGGTCTTCAGGTGCTCACGCTGTCCGATGCCGTTTGTCTCATGAAACAGCAGTAGAGATACCCCCCCTCGTCGAATCGTCGACTTGAGGGACGCAACCCCGTACTATTTTGTACGGGGTTGACTTTTTTTATGGATTATGCTACATTATTAGGTTAATTTGTAGATAACTAAAGTTGTTTTATTCTGACAAATCATTATGAAAAACATCCTTAATTTCAAGTCTTTTTGGATAACAGCTCTCGCCGCTTCGGCGGTTATTTTCGTCGTTTCTCTGAACGCCGGCCGAACCAACGTTTCACGGGTGGAAATAATGCTGATTCCCAAAAGCGGAGCGGCCGCCCAAAACATCGACGGCATTTTGGCGAATTTTGAAAACATCGTCGAATCTTTGCCTTTCTTTGATCGCGTGATCGCGGAAGACAGCCGGGGACTGGAACATATCGAAGAACTTCCCGATTATAAGAGAGCGGACCTTTGGGAGGATAAAATAAAGGTAAAAAGAAAAAACGGCAGTTTTGTGCTGAGCATTGAAGTGAAAGACAAAGACGCGGTTTTGGCGGAAGATTTGGCTTGGCGGGTTTCCCAAACTTTTTCTCGCACAGTCAGCCTTTATTATAACGTCAGAACCGAACTGGACGCGCGGATAATCGAAGGACCGGTTACCGAAATCGGAACCGTGCCGAATAAACTTTATCTCTTGGCGCTGAGCGCGCTGACCGGATTTTTGGCCATCTATTTTTCTTTCTACATTTCCGATAAAGTGTCCGGAAAAATATCCCAATCCAAAGAATCTTATCCGGAGCGGGAATTTTCTCTGGCGGAACTGTCTCAAAAATTTTCCAAAGACAAGTTTGGCTTTGAAAGGAAAAAAGAAGAACAGCCCGCGGCGGCGGTTCAAAAAGAAGTCGCGCCAAAAAAAGAACTGCCGATTTTTGAGGAAGAAATTAAAAACCAGGAAGATTATGTTTTTTCGTCAGGAAAGAAGTCAATGGCGCCGGATAATCTTCCGATTGCTCCCGATAATTTGCCGATAGCCGAGGAAAATATTTCCTTGGAAAAAGTTGTTGAAGAAAAGAAAAAAGAAGAAGTCACCAGAGAAGCTACGCCGGAAGAAGTTAAGAGGCGGCTGGAAAGGCTTCAGGGAAAGGAATTAGATAGCAAGAAAAGCGTAATTTTCAAAAACCCAACTCCGGAAGAAGCCAAAGAAAGGCTCAACCGGCTTTTGAGCGGAAAATTCTAAAGCAATATCTTCAAATACAAAATACTCCCGCCCTATAACGCGGGAGTATTTTATTGTCGGTTCAAGTCTCCAGACTTGAACCGCGCTGTTCTAAAGAAGCGCTCCCTTCAGAACCTTTTCGGTTCAGGTCTGGAGACACTGAACCGACGCTAGAACACTTGCAAGCACCGCTCTCCGAGCCCTCTCTGTCCCGACGAGTACATCGGGACATCTCTCCCGAATACGGGAGAGAAGGATATTGAGAATTTCTCTCTATTTTATATTTGAAATCCAAAAAGCGTGGCCGGTTCGGGGAAGGTGATGGAATGCAGATCTGTCGAATCGCCGGAGGCGTCGGTGAAATACATTTTTTCCAAAAAAGAATTATAGATCATAAAAGGCTTTTCGATGTTTGTCGAAGCGATATCCATGCAATTTCTTTTATCTCTCCCGTCCAATTCGATAATCTTGATGAATCTGCCGGTACTGAAAACCACGTGCTCGTAGTCCCAAAACCACTGGACGTTCCGGATCGGTTCGGAATAGCGGGTGATAGTTTGGAGTTCGTTTTCTTCGCGGATTGGTTGGACTTTCCAATCGCGGAGGAAATACACGAAAATTTCGTTGTCTGTCCAGAAAAGCATTTTTTTTCCATCATCGGAAAAGTGTGTGCCCAAGACGCCGTTGCCGATTTTTTTGAAATAATCCTCATGTTCGCCTCGGTTGTAAACAAAAAGGTCTTTGTTTTCTCCGATGAAAGCTATCCGGTCTTCATCATAATAGATGGTGCGGAAAATTTTTTGGTTTGATCCGTCTGGAAAGCTGTCGGTTGTTTGGATGATTGACTGGCCGTCCAGACTGGATTGAAACACCAAATTGGCGGGTTCTTTTATGAAATAGATATATTTTTTAGCCGCTAAATCGAAGCTGGTCACGTCTTCGGCGATAAGGGCGGTTTCGGAGACATTCTTGATATTGGCGCGGTACAGTTTCTTCTCGCTCAAAAAGAACAGATAATCTTTTTCTTGCGGATCCCAACGGACGCTTCGCATGTCCCTAAAGCCCAAAAGTTCGTTCAAGTTGGTGATTTCTTCGGTTTCCAAGTCGGCGATGAGATAATAATGTGTTAGTGGTTCCTGGGTTTTTTCAACCGGAATCGACAGATAGTCCGCTTCGGGAGACCACTCGATATTTTCTTTTTCATCTTCCCGGAGAAGCTGCCAGCCGGAAAAATCGAAGATATTTGAAAGCGTTTTTTCCTCCAAGTCCATAATTTTCACGGAAAGATTTCCATCGGAATTTTTCGCGTAAGCCACTGAGTCGTTTTCTGGAGAAAGGAAAAATTTTTCAATTCCGCCGGTTTCGTAGGCAGCCCTTTCATAGCTGTTCCGAACTAAAAGAGTGTTCCAAAATTCACTGGATACTCCGCTGTGGACATCGGTTTTTTTGCTCCAGGGCTGAAAACCGTCAGCGGATATTTTTATCTCGTAATCTCCGGGGACAAGTCCGGTGATATTGTAGGAGCTGTTGATGCGGTCGAGCTTTTTCGAATCGTTGATTTCTCCATTTATGGACGCTTCAATATCTTGGGGATTGGTTTTGAAAGTGATGGTTCCGCTGTACACAAAAACACCTCGACTGAGATCGAAGCGGTAGCCCCTGGCGCGCAGGATAACCACGGGAGCGGTGAGAAAAAAAGAAAAAGCTAATATCCAAAAAAAGGCTGATCTTTTCCACTTGCTTTCCATATTGGCAATATTAAACCAAAAAAACGTCTTTGTCCAACAAAAAAACAACACGGCTCGACTGCCGTGTGTTTTAGCTTTTTTTGGCGGGCATAGGGGATGAAGTTACTTTTTAGACTCCTTTCATCGCCCCCCCGTGGGACGAAATATATTCTCCGCTACTCATCTTGAAGGGCATCGCGACTCCGTAAAGCGCGGCTATTCCCACAAGCGCGTAGATGATTCGGGTGATGCCCGTCATTTCGCCAAATATGGCCGCTATAAGGTCAAAGCCGAAAAAACCGACTAACCCCCAGTTCAGACCGCCGACAATCAGGACGATCAAGGCTGTCCAGTCCCATCCGTTCATATTTTTCATAAAACTCTCACCCCCTTTCGCCTTAAAAGACTTTTTCTTTGGCAGGTAGTATTACATACGCGCCCGGATAAAATTCCAAGCCGGCGATTGACAGAAAGCGCCAAATCCGCTATATTGGCTTAGTAATCAGATAAGCATTAAATATCTAAAGTAAGAGTTTCGAACTGCAAATTTCCCAAACTTTGCACTTTGCACTTTTTCCGCCATAGGCGGATCAGCCTTTGGCTGAAACTTTTAACTTTTCATATGTTGGCTATCATTAAAACAGGCGGAAAACAATACAAGGTAAAAGAAGGAGATAAAATTAAGGTGGAAAAGTTGACCGGAGAAGAAGGCGAGAAGATAACTTTTTCCGAGGTTTTGTTTTTGGGTGATGAAAAAGAGACCAAGGTTGGAACGCCGCTAGTGGACGGCGCGGTCGTGGAGGGAAAAATTCTGAAAACCGCCAAAGGCAAAAAAGTGGTCGGCATGAAATTCAAAGCCAAAAAAAGATACAAAGTCAAATTCGGACACAGGCAGACGATGACGGAAGTGGAGATAATGAAGATTGGTTAAAGCAAATTGTAATGTCCTGCAAAAACAAGGAGGAAAATATGAACAGCGGGTGGCTTTGGATGTCGGTTGGTATTGTTCTTTGGGGATATTGTGCAATAAAATATCCCCCCGGGGAGAGACTTACTCCTCGCAGGTTGAATCTCTACGCAGATATTTGTTTTTATTTTCTATTCAAAATCGCGCTTTCCAGTGTGATTTCATCCGCGTATTCGATGTCTCCGCCGGTGGAAAGTCCGCGCGCCAGGCGGGTGATTTTTACGCCGTTATTTTTCAATGTCCTGGCAGTATAGAGCGCCGTGGCGTCGCCTTCAGTGGTCGGATTGGTGGCAAGGATCACTTCTTCGATGTTTTCTTCCTTCACGCGCTTTTCCAGCTCGCTTATCTTTAAATCGTTTTTTGAGTTCAGGTTCGGGCTGATGACTCCGCCCAAAACGTGGTAGAGTCCGTTATACTTTTTGACGCGTTCGATGGCGATGATATCCAGCGGTTCTTCCACGACCAGGATGGTTTTTCGCTCGCGCTTGCCGTCTTGGCATATCTCGCAAAGGTCTTCCTCGCTGATATTGAAGCATCTTTTGCAATATCTCAAATTGGTTTTCAAGTTTCCCAGACTTTCCGAAAAATCCAACAGCCTTTCTTTGTCCTGCTTGAAAAGATACAAAACCAGCCGTTCAGCCATCTTAGGTCCGACGGAAGGAAGGGAGGAAAAATGATCGATGAGTTTTTTGAAAGATTTGGGAAACATAGCATTAACTCGCTAAAGCCGTGCGAATGGAAAGCCAATGGGAGCTAATGTTTTTAGAAGATTCGTTCTAATTAGCTTAAATTAGCTCTGCTTTCGCGAGTTTTATTATTCAGTGTGTACTTTCTCCAAGCTCTTAAACGTCGTGGAGTTTTCTTCGAAATATAGAGACAATCGACCGATGGGGCCGTTTCTGTGTTTGGCAATATGCACTTCGACAATGTTTTTGTTGGGCGTGTCGGGTTTTTCGCGATCTTCACGATAGAGAAAGAGGACGATGTCAGCGTCTTGCTCGATAGAACCGGATTCACGCAAGTCGGACAGTTTGGGGATTTGCGGACTTCTTGATTCGACGGAGCGGGACAACTGGGAGAGAGCAATAATGGGGATATTGAGTTCGCGCGCCAGTTGCTTCAAGGCGCGGGAAATTTCGGAAATTTCATTGACTCGGCCGTCTCTTCCGTTGCCGCGCCCTTCCATCAACTGCAAATAGTCGATTATGATCAGTTTGACATCGTGTTCCGCCTGGAGGCGGCGCGCCATCGTGCGCATCTCCATCACGTTGGCCGAGCCGGCGTCGTCGATGAAAATTTTGGCTTCCGAAAGCACGCCCATGGCGTCGCCGATGCGCTGGAAATCGTCATCGCCTTCGCCGGTTTTCAGGCGCCCGGTGCGGAGCCGCCAAAGATCCACTCCCGATTGCGCCGCCAGCATTCTGTCGATCAGCTGGTCGGCGCCCATTTCCAAAGAAAATATGCCGACGGAAATTTTTTCTTTAACGGCGATCTGGCGCGCGAAATCCAACGCTAGGGTGGTCTTTCCGATGGAAGGCCGGGCGGCCAGAATCACCAGGTCGGATTTTTGGAAACCGGCCAGGATTTGGTCCAGATCGGGAAAGCCGCTGGGAATGCCGCGCAATTTGTGGTCGCCTTTATGCAATTCGTCAATGCGGTTGAAGGCCGATTCCAAAATGGATTTGATCGGAATGAAATCCTGTTTGATGTATTTTTGCGAAACGGAAAAAAGTTTTTGTTCGGCCGTGTCGAGGATTTTTTCCACATCCTCTTCTTCTTTGTAGCCCAGCTCCGATATTTCGCTGGCAGTGACGATCAATTTTCGAAGAGTCGATTTTTTCTGGACCACTTTGGCGTAGTGGACGATGTTGGAGCTGGAGGTGAGGGAGTTGACCAATTCCGTCAGATAGCTGGATCCGCCGATTTTGTCGAGTTGTTTTTTTTCTTCCAACCGGTTGGACAAGCTCAAAACGTCGATCGGCTCCCGCTGTTCGTACAGCTCGATCATAGTTTCGAAAATCAAATTGTGGTCGTCGCGGTAGAAATCGCCCACGCGAATCAGGTTGGCGACTTTGATGATCGCGTCTTTGTCCAGCATCAAAGCGCCCAGCACAGATTTCTCAGCCTCGATGTTTTGCGGTGGCACGCGCAGGTTTTGATTGGAAGAATTCGCCATCTCTTAGGTTTTTAGCGTTTTAGTGAAAATTAGTTCATCTTGCGGTTAGTTTATTATATCAAACTATGCTTTCTCGGCAACTTGCGCTTTTCGACAGTTTATGAAGAAATTACGCACAGTTCAGTATGTTTTTTATTTCTTCCAAACTTTCCGCCAGCACCAACTTTCGGCGGAGTTCTGAGGCACCGGGAAAGCCTTTGACGTACCAGCTCATATGTTTTCGGATTTCAAATAGTCCCAACCGGCCTTTATTTCGATAAATCAGTTCGGCGTGTTCGAGCATATTTTTTTTTATTTTGTTGAAATCATATTCGTCCGTAGAGACACATTGCAATGCGTCTCTGCTTCGTGAAAGGAGATTTTTTATTTCATCAAATATAAACGGCCGGCCCCAAGCGCCGCGGGCGATGCCGAGACCGTCAAGCGTTGGATAATTTTGTAATATTTTAACCGCGTCTCCCGGCGAGTTGATGCCGCCGTTTCCGAGAACGATTTTTTCCGGAATTATTTTTTTCACTTCTTCGCAGATGCCGAAATCCACCGGTCCGGAAAAACCGCCTTCGTACGTGCGGCAATGAATCATCACGGCGGAGTAGGGGAGATCTTTGGTATTTTCAATAAATTCCAGTGCTGTCGTATCTTTTAGTCCGGCGCGGATCTTTATGGAAACCGGCAAATCGGTATTTTCGCAAACAGCCGAAATGATGTCGCGCGCCAATTCTTTTTGCGGCATCAGGGCGCAGCCGGAACCGTGACCGAAAACTTTTTTGGCCGGACAGCCGAAGTTAATGTCGATGCCGTCGGGACGCGTTTGTAGAGACGCATCGCGATGCGTCTCTACATGTCTTGGCAGGGAAGATATAATTTTTGCAGCTTTCGCAAAGTGTGCTGGGTCTTTGCCAAAAAGCTGGACAACATACGGTCGCTCGCTGTCGTTGAATTTTACTAATTCTAAAGTTTTTTGCGGCTTAAAAAACAGCGCGCTAACGCTGGCCATTTCACTGTACGTCGCATCCGCGCCATACCTCCGACAAATTTCGCGAAAAGCGCTGTCGGTAATGCCCGCCATCGGCGCGAGAGCGAAAATTGGTTTTTTAAACTTGAGCCAGAAACTGTTCATATAAAATAAAAATTCTCTTGGGGAGAGAGTTTAGGATTTAGAATTTTTAATTTGAAGTTTTTAATTTTTAATAAATTTCAAATTTTATAATTTTTAAATTAAAAATTCAATAAAAATTAAAAATTATTCACTAATTCGGATTCCTTCTTCCGTTTCCTCAATCTTATACCCCAATTCCTTAATCGCTTTTTTGAGATCTTCCACCTTGTCTTCAGCCGACTTGAAGTCTTTGCTCATCTTGAAATCACACTTCTCGTCGACACAGTCAAGATCTTTTTTTTCATCTTCTTTTTTTGGTTCAGTCATTGTTTTTTCTTATTGAATATTGATTGTCTTTCAAGTCCTCAACAACATATCCCATTTTTTCTATTTCCTCCCGCAATTCATCGGATTTCTGGAAGTTTTTTTCTTCGCGCGCCCGCTTTCTTTCTTCGGCCAGCGTGATAATTTCTTGCGGGACAGTCAGCTCCTCCTTCTTTATAATCAACCCGAAAACTTTGTTTATCTTGTTCCAAAAATCCAAAATTTCTTTGGCGGTGCCGGAAGACAGTTTGCCTCCGGTTGTCAGCTTGTTGGTTTCCGTGATCAACTCATATAAAACCGAAAGGGCGAGAGGGGTGTTCAGGTCGTCATCCATCGCGTCTTCAAAACGCTTTTGGTAAATATGAGTGAAATCTATATCTTCTCCGAGAGCTAAGCTCTTGGATTCCAGTGGAGTGGCGGCGTTCTTGGCGATATTTTCCAAATTTATTATCCAATCGGTAATTCTTCCCAAATTAATTTTGGCTTGCCCAAGAGAATTTTCAGTATAATCCATCACGCTTCTGTAGTGGGAGCTGATTATCCAAAGCCTGACAACAGTCGAGTTATATTTCTTAAGAATGTCCTTGATTAGCGTGTGGTTGTTTTTTGATTTGGACATTTTTTCTCCGTCGATATTAACCATGCTCCAGAGAGTCCAAAAATTAGCCATTTTTTTCCCAAGGTAGGCCTCGCTTTGCGTAATCTCATTTTCGTTATGGGGAAAAATGTTTTCATTGCCCCCGCCATGAATATCGAAAGTATCTTGTCCAAGGAGGTCGTATGACATAACAGAGCACTCGATATGCCAGCCCGGATAACCAAGGCTCCAAGGGCTTTCCCATTTCAAAATGTGGCTTTTGTCAGCCTTTATCCAAAGAGCGAAATCCAGGGGATTTTTTTTCTCTGGATTGATTTCGACTCGAGCGCCTTCAATCAATTCGTCTGTTTTTCTGCCTGAGAGCTTTCCGTACTCTGGGAATTTTTCGACGGAAAAATACACCGACCCGTTGGCTTCATAGGCAAACCCTTTTTCAACCAGATGTTGTACAAATTTGATTATCTGGGCGATGTATTGCGTCGGCCGAGGATTAAAATTGGCCGGTTTGATATTAAGTGTTTTGAAATCTTCTTTGGCTGACGCGATATATTTTTCAACAATCTCCATCGGATCAACTTTCTCTTTCCGAGCTTTTTTTTGAATTTTATCTTCACCTTCTTCGGCATCATTCACCAAATGTCCAACGTCGGTGTAATTCATAATGTAACGCACTTCATATCCGGAATATTCCAAATATTTTCTGATTACATCCATCGAAACATAGCCGCGGCCATGTCCGAGATGACAATGGTCATAAACTGTGGGTCCGCAAACATACATCCCGACTTTTCCGGCGTGAATCGGTTTGAATTCTTCTTTGGATTTCGTGAGGGTGTTATAGAGTTTAAGCATAACTTCTAGAGCCATTTCCTGACTCGGAAAATTGTGATAGTTACCAGGGCGATCATAAGCATTATGGCGAAATGGATCCAGAAAGCGTGAGGGTTTTTGCCGAAAGGAATCTCGGCGCTCATCGCCAGAATATTGGAATAGACGGTCATCGGCAGAAGCACGGCCGAAAAAATCGTCAAAATTTTCATAGTCATATCCAGCTTGTTGGAAAGGAGGGAATTGTTGGTGTCTTCCAGGGATTCCACTGTTTCCTTGGCGCTTTCCAAATTGTTCCAAAGCCGGATGTTGGTGCCGATGAGGTCTTGATAATACGGTTTCAAGTCCCGTTCGATCAATTTATAATCTTTTTGCGCCAGAGATTCGAAAATCGACCGTTGCGGCTTCATCGTGCGCCGGAAGTTCAGGATATCGCGCTTTACGACTGAAATTTCAAAAACCATCTCCTTTTCATTGCCGGCGAAAATTTGTTCTTCAATATAATCCAGTTTGCGGGAAATATGATCGAGTTTTGGGAAGCACGATTCCATCAGCATCTCGACGATATAGTGCAAAAGCGCCCCTGGAGTCTTCTCGGCGAAAGCGTCCCGTTTTTTCTTGTCGCCTTTTAGTTCTTCAAAAAAATCAGTCAGTTGGTAGATGTCTTTGTCATGGGAGGTGATAAGGACGTTTTCGCAGATAACGATGTCGATTTCGCCCGGGTAGGTGGTTTTATTTTCAGCGTCAAAAAGGGGAATATGGATGGTTAGATACAGGCAGTTGTCATATTCGGCGGCTTTGGGGCGAAGCGTCGGCGTGGAAAACTCTTCAATAACAAGCGGGTGGAGGTTGAACTTTTTCCCGACTGCCAAAACATCGTCGGCGTCCGGTTCTTTGAAATGAACCCAGGTTGTTTGTCCTAATTTTATTTGTCGCATTTAAATTGGCGAATGGACGCGAATAACGAAGCGAATTATTACGAATGACGTAAGCTTATTCGCAGCCACTATCGGATTTATTTTTTATGATTTTGTTTTATTGTGTTTGCTGTTTGCGTCAAGTATAACAGGTATCTTTTTATTTGACAAAGGCGCTTTAGTGTAGTTAAATAGCCTTGTGAAAAAGTTGTTGTTATTTTTGATACGAGCTTACCAAAAAACACTGTCGCTTGACCATGGACCGCTGTCGTTTGTTATTTCCGAGCGTTTCTGCCGTTTCCACCCCAGCTGTTCGGAATATTCATATCAGGCGATTGACCGGTTTGGAATATTAAAAGGCGGTTGGCTGGGACTCAAGCGAGTTGCCCGCTGCCACCCGTGGAATGAGGGAGGATACGATCCGCCGCCGAAGAAATGAAAATGACGAAAGGAGAAAGTCATGAGTCTCAGATTGTTTTTTGAAAAACTGCGTTTGAAATTTATCACTCTGGAAATTGAACAACTGCTGAATGGTCACGTGATATTCAGCGGTCGGTCAGTGTATTGTCCTGAAGCTGACAAGACTTACGGAGGATTTTTTTCAGCTCCGAAAACATGTTCTTTGTGCTTTGCGGAGTTGAGGAAGTTAAGAAAACCTCCAGTAAATATTACTCGCTGTGTTCAATGTCGCGAGTCGGGTCCAATTATTCGCGGTTGCGGGTTCGGCAGGTAAAAACTTTCTGTTTTTCTGTATTTCAGAGGAGATAAATATCATGGAAAGTGGGATGATTATTGGCGTAGGATTTTTGCTCTTTTCGAAAAATGAACTTGGCGAGCCTTGCGTTTTCACAGTGGAGGAGCTTGTAGGTAAGCCGTCCATAAGCAAGGAGGCGGGAATGATTTCTTTCCCACTAGAAACTTTCCAAAAACAAGATATGTCAGAAATAGGAACAATATTTCGGCTTCTTGAAGAAGAAGTTGGAGTTCATCCGCATTTTGTAGACATTTGCAAAGTGTCTCCCGAGAAGTTTAGTCTAATACCAGGAAGACAGGACATAGTCACTGTTTATGGGTATGGGACGCTTTTGGGAAATCCAGGTCGTAAATTTCGGCCTAAGGACAGTGACATAAGGTTTGCGGGATGGAAAACCCTCAATGAGCTCCTTGTCTGCAGGATAAGAGTGGAGACTACCCCCATAATCCGGCATTTTTACGTCAACCACTTCAAGGAATTGCTGAACCAGCTTTCCGTGGCGGCCTAAGGGCCGCTTTATTTATGGCAAATTATCGTGTGAGGAAACTTCTTGTTTAAAAGCGCTCTCTCATAATTTTTCCCCTCCAAGCCATTAAAAATCTCAACCGTCTTAATTGATTTATCGCTTGCTATATTAAGGCTTTTTATTTTTCCCAAAAGCCCGCTAGTAACATCAATGTTATGTGATTTTGAAAGTGTAGCGTTTTTTTCAATATCTTTAAGCGAAACTTTTTCTATCAGTCTGGCATCTTTATGAATATGCGGATCTCTTGTAAAAATTCCATCGATATCTGAAGCAAAAAATATTTTTTGGGCTTTGAGTTTTTTGGCTAAATAAGGGGCAATGGCATCGCCGGAACAAATCGACATTCCCAGCTTTGTGTCAAAAACCATCTCGCCATACAAAAGGGGGATGTAGTTTTGACTTAGAGCCTCCTTGATTATTTTCAAATTGCAATCCGTAAGCCTTTTGTTTTCCTGAATAATTATTGAGGAAGTATGCGCCGGGGTAACATTTAGTCCTTTTTCTATAAAAATTTCAGTGATAGCGGTATTGAGTTTTTGATTAGCCAGTCTGGAAATTAGCGATCCGTAAAGCTTTTTTTTATCGCCGTTGACGCCACTCATTAAGTTGTATTTTTTAGCCAATTGATGACCGATGGATCCTGCTCCATGTATCAAGATAAGCCGGAATTTTTTTTCTTTTTGAGCCTTCCTAATTGACTCGGCAATTTTAGCTAAAAGAGGCGTTCTAATCAAAGCACCGGAACGATTTTTATATGTAGCAACGCTTCCGCCTATTTTTAGAATATATAATGGTTTCATGTCTTTATTATTTTTTAAATTGATTAAGTCTAATATTTCACGAATATAATTTAAAATCAAGCAATAATTGCTTATTTTGTAAATTATTGTTAAGATAAGCCAGAAGTATAATTTTTTCGTATTTCGTAACAATGCTAACCGACGAAGTAAAAATTAAGGTAATTGCCGGACGCGGCGGGGACGGAGTGGTGGCTTTTGACAAGGTCAAAATGAGCCTCGGACCTACCGGCGGGCGGGGAGGAAAAGGCGGAAGCGTCTATTTTGAAGGCGTGTCCGATATTTTTGCTTTGCGCAAATTTTTGCATAAAAAAGAATATTACGCTCCGGACGGCCAGAAAGGCCGCGGCAACCGTTCCGACGGACCGAACGGAAAAGACTTGGTTTTGCCGGTTCCTACCGGAACCGTCATTCATAATTTGGATACGAAAAAAGACATTGAAATTACGCGATCCGGCGAAAGAGTTTTGGTTGCCAAGGGAGGAATTGGAGGGCAGGGAAATTTCTATTTTCGTTCCAGCACCAACACCAGCCCGGAAGAATATGAAGAAGGCAAAATAGGAGAGGAACACACTTTCACTCTGGAACTGCGCCTTATTGCCGATGTCGGTCTGATCGGCCTTCCTAGCGCCGGAAAATCCAGTTTACTTAACGAGCTTACCAGTGCTAATGCCAAAGTGGCGGCTTATCATTTCACCACGCTGGAGCCGAATTTGGGAGCGCTGGGGGAGATTATTATCGCTGATATTCCCGGATTAATCGAGGGCGCGCATATTGGCCGGGGATTGGGAATAAAATTTTTGCGCCATATCCAACGGACAAAAATACTTCTGCACTGCGTGTCGGCCGAGTCGGAAGATCTGAAAAAAGATTATAAAATTATCCGCGATGAGTTGAAAGCGTACAATAAAGATTTGCTGAAGAGGCCGGAGATAGTTCTTTTGACTAAAACCGACCTTTTGGACGAAAAAGGAATCGAAAAGGCCGAAAAGAAGTTGAAAAAGATAAACCCACAAGTTTTGGCAGTTTCGATCCATGACTGGGACAGTCTGCAAAAGCTGGCCAAAAAAATCCTTGCCATTGTTGAAAAAAAAGTTTAGAATAATGTTAGAGTCTATCTCAAAAAATAAAATAATATATGCGAAATAAATCGACTATCGGGCAAATGGCTGCCGACAGAATTGCCGCGGTTGTAGGCAGTTGGCGGTTCATAATCATCCAAAGTCTTCTGCTGGTTGTCTGGTTTGTCTTAAATATAACCGCTTGGATGATGCACTGGGATCCCTATCCGTTCATCTTGCTCAATCTAGTTTTGAGTTTCCAGGCGGCTTATACCGCGCCCGTCATTTTGATGAGCCAGAATCGCGCCGCCGAAAGGGACAGAAGCAAGGCCGCGATGGATCTGGCGACTGACCGCAAGGCGGAAAGGGAAATAGAAGATTTGCAAGCCAAATTGAAATGCATGGAAAGCGATAAAATTGACCGGATATTGGAAATTTTAGAGAAAAAATAAACCACATTCTTATGATAAATTTTGCCGACAGTCAAACATATTACATAATAATACTTTTGGCAGTTCTTTGGACTATTCCCTGGAAAGCAGCGGCATTGTGGAAAGCCGCCCGGCGCGGCGACAAAATTTGGTTTGCCGTTCTGCTAGTTATTAACACCCTGGCGATTTTGGAAATCGCCTACATCTTTATTTTCTCCAAAAAGAGAAAACCGCAACTGGATAATAATCTGTAATTGTTTTTCTTTCTATGTACTGGATTTTTCTGATTCTTTTTGTCGTAGCGGTTTTGATTCCTGATCTCGTCCGGAACGGTCTTTACTTCCTTTCCGAACAGCGCGTTGAAGAGATTTTTATTTTTCTAATAGGAGCCGCGGCTTTTTTTATTTTTATCTATTATGAGCGATTAATCTCATTCCATAAAAGAGAGAAGGAAAAAGACCGGAAAAAGATCAACCAGACTGTCAAAGACTTGGTGGAATCGTACAGCTATATCGGAGAGGTAAACCGCAAGATGGATATTCTGATGAATATCGCCCTCGGACTTTCCGACCGGTCGATGCTCAGTAAAGATCGCGAAACAGAAATCTATGAATCCATTATCAGCGCCGCTAATTTTTTGATGAAAGCTGAGAGAGTATCTTTGCGGTTTGTTAATTTTGAAACAGGACAAACCGAAAAGGAAATAAAAACCAGCGACGAGGTCTTTTCCGTAAAAAACAACCAATTGACGACGTTGGAAGATCATATTAACGTAAAAAAATTGCCGGAAGAATTGGTCGTTTTATCTTCTCAAAAAATAAACAGTATCAAGAGCTGCTTGATAATCGCTGATTATGATAAGGAGGAAGAAACCAGTCCTAAAAACATTGAAATTTTGAAAGTTTTCGCTTCGCAAGCCATCTTCCTTTATTCTTATATCCACGGCAGAACAAGCGAAAAAAATGGATAATAATAAACCAACGGAATGACGCGAGGTCTTGGACTTCGAATTGTTTCCGCGCATAAAAATATGTCTCAAGAAAAAATCACTCCTTTGGGAGAAAATGTGCTGGTCAAGATCGTGAAAACCGAAACCAAGACAAAATCCGGATTGGTGCTTCCGGATACCGCTTCCGAAGAAAAGCCGCAGGAAGGCAAAGTCATCGCGATAGGGGATAGCGCCAAAATCAAAGTTAAGAAAAACCAAAAAGTCATTTTCGCCAAATACTCCGGCACGGAAATCAAACTGGACAAGGAAGAATATCTGATTATAAAAAACGAAGATATACTGGCGGTAGTTAAATAAACTTGCGAAAGCTGGAACTCGCGAAAGCAGAGCGAATTATAGCGAATGGGAGCGAATAAAAAAACGAGGAGCAACTTGATACGAAAGTTGCTCCTTTTGGTTGTGCGTGTTCCTATTTATCTTTTTTCGCCCACTTCACGAGATGAATAGGCAGAATGTCGTTGGGATCTGGAGGTTCGTAATTTGGAGTTTCAAAAATTCTGCCGTCTCCGATTCCCAAATGAGCTGCCACCAGAGCGATGCTCCAACCGCTGAAATGTACTAGTCTTTGCTTTTCCTCTCTTTCCTCGCACATGGCTTCCTCCTTTACTCTTTAATTGCCATTATAATAAGCGAATTGACAGACGGCTTTAGCGTCTTCAAGTTCATGAATATCAAATTGATATGATCCGGCAGGTCGTTCCCATAGCCCTTCTTCAAATCGAATCGTTAAATCGTCGAAATTCACTTCGACTTGGTCACCGATAGAAAGGCAAGCTTCATTTGACAAAGTTATCCAGCCGATAATCTTATCAAAATAAAGAAGAGCAATTAAACTTATTTTAATCGAACTTGGTTTTGTCATTGCATATATCCTCCTCTCGGATATTCGATTTTAAAAAAACTATCTTACTATTTCAAATCCCTTGCTTTTCCATCCGTCCAGCCCGTCTGATAAGGCTAGCACGTTGAAAATCCCCATGTCAAACAGTCTGACCGCGCCTTGGAACGCCCAGAGGCCGTTGTTGTCCGTCAGAATAATCTTTTTTCCGGGAAGTATTTCCGCGCGTTTCTTCTCTAAATCATCTAAAAAGATATTCATTGATCCTTCGATGTGTCCGTCTTGAAAAGTGGCGTTTTTTCGCAGATCAATGACAAGCAAATTGCTTTCTTTTTCCAATAAAGCCTTGAGGTCTTCACTTTTGATGTAACTGACTTTGGATTGATCGGTGAAGGAATTCGGGTCGCCTTCATTGACAGTAGAGCCGAGCGCCTGTTTCCATCCGGAGAAGCCGCCGGTAAGATAATTGATGTTAGAATAATTATCCTCAGAAAACAGTCGCGTTATCACTTCCAGCGCGTCTTGCCCGTCGTTTCCAATAAGGACGTATTTTTTGTTTCGGTCAAAAGACGCCAAAAACGATTCCAGATCCGGCGGAAGCATACTTTGGGAGTCGAGCAGATGTTCTTTTTTGAAAGAGACCTCGTCGCGGATGTCGATCAAAGAAACCAGCTCCTGACTATTAATTTTCGAGAGCAATTCTTCAGCGCTAATCCGGCGATTTTCAAAGGCGTCTTTTTCTTCCGGTTGTTCAACCTCAGTACTTTTCATATTATCCTTTTCTTTTTTTCCAAAAAACACCGGCCGCAAAAAAGTAATTGCCAAAACGAGAATTATGAAAAATAATCCTATGCCCAAGACGCCAAGGTGATCATTTTGGTTGTTTGCCATTATTAGTATTTGGACATCCGATGTCCAAGATTCTATTTTATAAAAAAAGTCTTATTATAATTAAAAAAAATTGTATTTTTAGCAAGCGCATTTTAGCGTAAGGACATCGGATGTCCTCAGGCGTAACTTGCTATTTTAAAATACTTCCGACGAATTCAGGATAGCCGTTCAGAAAATCGGAAATTTTCACGTTGGATTTTCCTTCTAGCTGGACTTCTTCCAAAATTATCGTTCCTCTTCCTGTTTGCACGCCGATTTTTTCTTCAAAGGCGATGACCTCTCCCAAGTGGTGTCTGGTCTTTTGGTCATCGTCCATGATAACTATTTTGTTCAATTTCAACCTGAAGTTGAATTTTCCACTTTCAAAATAAGTGAAAATTCCCGGCCAGGGATAAAATGCCCGATAGCGGTTATAAATATCCTCGGCGCTGTCCGTCCACATTATTTTTCCGTCGTTTTTTTCAATCAACTCGCACAAAATCGCTTCGGCGTCATTTTGCGCTTCCGGCGTTATTTTTCTTTCTATCCAAAGGGGAATGGTTTCCAAAAGAAGAGAAGATGAGAGCGCGGAAAGTTTGCGATACAGCTGGGCGCATGTTTCATTCGGCTCGACGGCGGTTTTTCTTCGGCTCAGAATGCTTCCAGTATCAATTCCTTCGTCCATTAGCATAATCGTAGTGCCGGTCTCTTCTTCGCCGCGAAGAATGGCGTTTTGAATAGGGGATGGTCCGCGATATTTCGGCAAAAGCGAAGCGTGGACATTGACGCATCCGAATCCCGGCAGGTTCAATATTTCCTCGGGTAAAATTTTTCCGTAAGCCGCTACTATTATCAGATCCGGTTTTTGGGCGCGGATTTCCGCGATAGTTTCACTATCCAGTTTCTCCGGATCATATATCGGAATGTTTTTTTCTTCAGCCGCTGTTTTCACTTCGGTTTTTTGGATTTCCTGCTTTCGGCCGGTTTTTTTGTCCGAACGGGTGTAAACCGAAATGATATTATAGTTGGCCAAAAGCAAAGACTTGAGAATCTCCGCGGCAAAGCCGGAAGTCCCCATGAAGATTGTCCGCAACTTGATTGGTTCTTTCATATTAAAGACCGATGCGAAACTACGAATTTTTTACCCCCTCGCCCGTAATCGGGAGAGGGCTGGGGAGAGGGCTGGGGAGAGGGCATACTCGCAAACATTGCGCCAAGCCCTCTCTGTCCCGATTACGGGGGAGAAGGATTTCGTGGTTTCGTGTCGGGTTATTATTGTCTGTTAATAAATAAAATCCCGTCCAAATGGTCGATCTCGTGCTGGAGGGCGCGGGAAAAAATTCCATCCGCTTTGATGGTAATTTTATTTCCTTCCCGGTCTTGCGCCCTGACTGTTATTTTCTTGTGGCGCTTGATCGGGATGAACTTTCCCGGAAAAGAAAGACAGCCTTCTTCCGAAATTTCTTTTTTCCAGAACTTGGATTTTATTTGGGGATTGATAAGAATATGAGTTTTGCCGTCAAGCTTGATGATGCAAAGCCGGACGGATTTTCCCACTTGCGGCGCGGCCAGTCCCAGCGCGTTCCCGGCCTTTTCCATCGTTTCCAACATATCCAAAACTAACTCGCGGATTTCCGAGCTTTTCGGGTCATCTATCTCCTCCGCTTTTTTTTGGAGGATGGGATGAGGGTAGGTTAGGATTGGGAGAACCATATCGAAAATTAGATTATTGACACCGGGTCTACATCAATTATCCATCCTTGCCCCAGTTTTTTCAGTTCTTTCCTTAATTCCGAGGGCAATTCTTTTTTAAATTTGATGATAATTTGCTTTCGGTGGCGTCCGCGGATGTTGGGAATGAACGAGTCTTGCGGTTCGCTGATTTTAGCATTTTTCACCTTTTCCAGCGTTTCATATACGCGTTGGGTTTCGGCGGATACTCTTTTAGAAGAATAATCCTGGAAAACCAGTTTGATTATCCGGCCAAAGGGCGGATAATCGAATGTTTCTCTTTCTAAAATCTCATTTTCAAAAAAAGCTTCAAAATTCCTGTCTGATAGCCATTGAAAAACTTTCAACTCCGGTTGGTATGTTTGTAAAACGACCGTTCCCGGAAATTTTGCTCCCGGACGACCGGTTCTTCCCGCCGCCTGGACTATCATCTGGTAAGCCTTTTCCTTGGTTCTGAAATCGGGAAAAGAAAGCATATTGTCCGTGTCTATTATACCAACCAAAGCCAGCCGGGGCAAATCCCAGCCTTTGGTGATCATTTGCGTTCCGATGAGAATGTCAATTTCTCCATGCTCCATATTTGCGTATATCTTCGCGTGTTGCCCTTTGGTCTTTATCGTCTGGCTGTCGATTCGGGCGACGCGCGCGGCGGGAAAAATATCGCGAATTTCCTTTTCCACTTTTTGCGTGCCCAGTCCCACGTTTTTGAAAGTTATCCCGCGGCACTTTTCACATTCGGGAGTAATGGAAGTTTTATAGGCGCAGTGGACGCAGCGATAATTTCCGCTGTTGTCATACACCAACGCCCGCTCGCATTTGGGGCATTTCAAAACTGTTTTGCAAGACTCGCATACGGAAAAACTGCTCATTCCTTGGCGATTGATGAATAAAATCACCTGTTGGTTATACTTGAGCGCGTAAGCGATCTCGGATTTCAATTTTTTTGATATGCAAGAATAATTCTTTGCCCAGTGTTCCTTGCGCATATCGACAATCTCTATTGAGCGTAAATGGTAACTCGTAATTGGTAATTGGGATTTATTATTTTCCGAATTACTAATTACTAATTGCAAATTACTTTTTATTTTTAATTCAGGCAACTCTATTAAGGCATATTGCTTTTTAATAGCTCTAAAATAACTTTCCGCGCTTGGCGTCGCGGTTCCCCTCACAACCGGACACTCGTGCAGTTCTCCCAGTTTTTCGGCTGCCATCCTGGCGTCATAGCGCGGATTCATATCCCATTGTTTGTAAGACATATCCTGTTCCTCATCAATTACAATAAGCCCCAGCTTTTTGAAGGGCGCGAAGACCGCCATCCGAGTCCCAATCACTATTCTTGCTTCGCCTGACCTGATTTTGAGCCAATGGGAGTAATATTGGCCCTTAGAAACGTTACTGGATAAAACGACTATCTCGCCAGAGTTAAAATACGCCCCGTAGCGCTCGATGGCTTGAGGAGTCAAAGTCTGCTCGGGAACCAGTATTAGAAACTGCAAATCCTTGTCTTTCTCGCGCAATTTTAAAATAGAATGGATATAGACTTCCGTTTTTCCGGAACCGGAAGGACCATATAGAAGAAATTTTAAATTTTTAATTTTTAATTTTAAATTACCGTTGGAAATTAAGTCGACAGCGTTTTTTTGTTCTTTTGTAAGTTGGATATTTTTGCCCCCTCGCCCGTAATCGGGAGAGGGTTGGGGAGAGGGCGTACGCGCTTTCGTTTGCTTTGGTACAAAATTTTTCATCACCACTCCGAGCGGGGAAATATAATAATCTGAAATAAAATTAGCAAGCTTCAGTTGCTTTTTAGTTAAAAAAATTTCTTCAATAACTTTATCAATTTTTTTTAACTCAATATTGCCGAGTCGCGGAAAATCCTTTTTACTTCCCAAAACAATTCCTTCAACCTTTCGATGAAAGAGGGGAGTGGACACCAAAGTTCCCGCCGGAAGCGCCGTATCATGCAGATACGAAAAAGACTGCCCCCGCGTCAGGGGAATTTTGGTCAGAGGAACGATGTCAAGAATAAAATTGCCTTTTTTATCTTTCATTGGTAGTATTGTATCATAATTTGCTTGAATTAGCTGTAATTTGCTTTGCTTTAGTGATTTATATGAAACGAAAATTATTTATCAGCATTAATGTTCCCGAAAAAGACCGGCGAAGGCTTGTGAAAGCTCTTGAGAAATGGCAAAGTTTACCCATAAAGTGGGTTCGGGAAGAAAATTTGCACATTACGTTGGCGTTTTTGGGTTTTGTGGACGAGAATATGTTAAATGAAATATGCTTGAAGGTTTCCGGCGCTTCCGCTGAAAGCCGGATTTTTGATTTGGAATTTTCCCGTTGGGAGCTTTTTCCGTCCGTTTCGGATCCTCGGATGGTCGCCTTGATTGGCGAGCCGAATGAAAATCTTCGTGATTTAGTGAATAACATCGAAAGAGAGCTGGAGATTTCGAAAACGCCTAAAAAATCTTTTCGGGCGCATATAACCTTGGGGAGAATCAGGAAACGCAAATGGGCGGATTTGGAGAACAAGCCGGCGATTGACGCGGAGTACCTCCTAAGCGTTTCCGTCGAATCCGTTGACATTATGGCCAGCGATTTTGACGATGAAGAAAGCGAGTATGTTGTTATTGAAAGCTGTCCACTTAGGTAGTATTTAGTAGCTAGTATTTTGTATTTAGTATGGTTGAATTAGCAAACATTTTAGGAGTCCGGATTGATAATTTGACTAAAAAAGAGATTTTGCAAAAAGTAAATGAATTTATTTTGCAAGACAAATTTCATCAAATTGCGACAATTAACCCGGAGTTTGTTTTGGAAGCGCAAAAAAATCCGGAATTTAAAAAAATATTAAATTCTTGCGATTTGAACGTGGCGGACGGCTTTGGGATAAAGTACGCTTTTTGGCGGTATGGAAAGAATCTGAAATGCCGGATGGCGGGAACGGATTTGATGCTGGAAATTTTGGAAATGACCAACAGAAATGGCTTAAAAATATTCCTCGCGGCAAAAAAAGAGGGCTTAAGTTCCTGGCAAGAAACCCGCGATTCTATTTTAAGATTACATCCCAACTTAAATATTTCAGGAGACAACATAGACACAAAAAATCCTAATTACAAATTACCAGTTACCAATTACGACGCAGTCTTTTGCAACTTCGGCGCGCCTGCCCAGGAACTCTTTATCAATTCCGTAAAAAATGATAATATAAGACTGGCCATGGGAGTCGGCGGGTCTTTCGATTTTCTCACGGGAAAAGTCAAACGCGCCCCTCTGTTTTTTCGTCGCGGGGGACTCGAATGGCTCTGGCGTCTTGGTCAACCACAACCCTGGAAATTCAAAAAAGAAAGACTGAAAAGAATTTTCCGGGCGGTAATAATTTTTCCGGTAAAAATAATTTTTAGTAAATAACAAAATGAATGAGCCAATTATAAAAATAGTAGAATCCGAACAGGAGTTAAGAGACGCTCAAGAAGTAAGAAAAAAAGTTTTTCAGGAAGAACAGGGGATTGGCGCCGAGCTTGATTTTGATGGCAAGGATAACGAGGCTGAACACGTCATTGTGTATTTAGAAAACAATCCGATTGGAACCGCCAGAGCAAGATATTTGGATGATAAAAAAGAACTGGCTAAAATAGAAAGAGTGGCTGTATTGCAAGAGTATAGAAAGCTTAAAATTGGAAAACTAATAATGGATTATTTGCATGAATTTTTGAAAGAAAAAGGCGTCAAGGAAGCAAAGCTGGAATCGCAGGAGCATGCTAAGGGCTTTTACGAAAAACTGGGCTATGAGCAAAAAGGAGAAACATTTGAAGAAGTGGGCATCCCGCATGTGAAGATGGAAAGGAAATTTGGCAGTTTTAAGATGAAGTAGAAGTAGAAGATAATTCTACCGCCCTTTAGGGCGGGTTCGGGCACTTTAGTGCCCGTAGTACGATGCGATTTGCATGGCAAAACAACTAGCAAAATTTCAACGACAAAATTTTTGGGAAGACGATACGATATATTTTCTAACCGATTCCACCTTTATTCATTATCCATATTTTTCCAAAGACGAACAAAAAGAAATCATACTTGACCAACTGAGAAATATTAAACAAAAATTCAATATCAAGATTTCCGATTTCAGCATTGCCATAAATCATTATCACGTAAAATTTTATTTGGAAAACGGACTGGATATGCTGAAAATAAAGCAACAGCTTCGAGGCGGTATCTCATATCAATATCGAAAGCGGTATCAAGTTCCCTATAAAGAAATGTGGCAGAGCAGAAGGATAATTCCGGTCGTTTCTGAAGAAGTGAACTGGAAAATATCGGGGTATATCGCAGGAAACTTGTTGAAACATAAGGAAGTCGGCACATTTGAAAAGCTAAAGAATAATCGATTTTCCAGCTATAGTTTTATGGTTGGCAAATATGGAGAAAATGAGATAAACAGCTTAATTCGCGGCGTCATTGATGTTAATGAAGATGGGTTTGGTAATGTTGATATCGAGAAGCTAAGCGAGATAAAGTTCTAAGAAAAGATAATGTGTGGCTAAAGCCACGTGAACCCCCGCTAAAGCGGGGTAGAATGTGAACAACAACATGAAAAAGACAAGAGTTCGGTTTGCGCCGTCGCCGACGGGATTTATGCACATTGGAAACTTTCGTACGGCTTTGTATGATTATCTTTTTGCCAGAAAAACCGGCGGTGATTTTGTGTTAAAAATTGAAGACACCGATCGCAAAAGATTTGTTGAGGGTGCGGTGGAAAGCTTGATAAGTTCCCTGGATTTTTTAGGACTCAATTGGGATGAAGGCGTTTTTAAAAAAGACATTGCGTCTGAGTTTGAAAACGGGAAAATAGTTGATTCGAAAAATTATCCGGGAATAATCGAAGCGGGGGAACACGGACCATATATTCAGTCGGAAAAATTGGAAGTCTATAAAAAACACGCCGAACAGTTGGTTAAGGACGGACATGCCTATTATTGTTTCTGCGAACCAGCGAGGCTTGAAGAAATGCGGAAAGAACAACAAGCGCAAAAATTGCCGCCCATCTATGACCAGTATTGTTTGCGAAATGTTACGCCGGAAGAAGTTAACAAGAAACTCAAGGAAAATTGTCCGTATACGATTCGGATGAAAATTTCCAAAGACGAAACGATCGAGTTTGAAGATATGGTACGGGGCAAAGTGAAATTTAATACTAATCTCGTTGACGACCAGGTGCTTTTGAAATCCGACGGTTTTCCGACCTACCATCTGGCTAACGTGGTGGATGACCACGATATGAAAATAACGCACGTTATTCGCGGCGAGGAATGGCTTTCCAGTGTGCCTAAACACTTGCTGTTGTACCGCTATCTCGGCTGGGAACCGCCGCAATTCGCTCATTTGCCGTTGCTTTTAAATCTCGACCGGAGCAAGCTTTCCAAAAGACAAGGCGACGTGGCAGTGGAAGATTATATCAAAAAAGGATATCTGAAAGAAGCCATTATTAATTTTGTGGCTATGCTGGGTTGGAATCCAGGCAAGGGAGAAACACAGGAAATTTTTACTCTCGAAGAATTGGTGGAGAAATTCGATTTTGCCCACGTCCATAAGGGCGGCGCGGTGTTTGACATCAAAAAACTGGACTGGATCAACGCGCAATGGATAAAGAAAATTCCGTTGGATGATTTGTATGAAAAAGCTTTGCCGTACTACGAAAAATTTTTGCAAAGGTTGCCCTCTCCTGTCCGGAGTACCGGACATCCTCTCCCGGTTACGGGAGAGGAGGGTAAGAAGGAATATTTGAAAAAGGTTCTAACTGTCGAGCGCGAGCGTTTGACAAAACTGTCCGAGGTAGGGGAGAGCAATATTTTCTTTTTCAAAGATGAAGTTTCTTGCGAAAAAGATCTTCTTCGATGGAAAGATATGTCCGACGAAGACTTGCGCGGCTCGCTTGCCAATTCCAGAGAAGTGTTGGAAAATATACCGGAAGGGGATTGGACGCGGGAAAATTTGGAAAAATCCCTGATGGAAGCTTGCGAAAAACATTACAAAAACGAAGACGGAAAAATCGACCGTGGGAAACTGCTTTGGCCCCTTCGCGCGGCTTTGACTTGCGAGCAAAAGTCACCCTCGCCCTTTGAAGTCGCGTGGGTGTTGGGTAAAACAGAAAGCTTAAAAAGAATCGCGATAGCTATGGAAAAAATAAAATAAAACACAGCGGAATGTCCGCTCTGGCGCTTTATGATAAAAAACCATAAAACAAAGTATCTCTTTCTGGCAACGGCTGCCTTTTTGATTTTTGCTGTTTACCAATTATTATTTACCAGTTACGCTAACGCTGTCGATTGCGATGAGTTTGAAGGACAAGGTGATTTGAAAGACCAATGCGAGGAGAAAGAAAAAAAAGCGAAGATTTACGAAGACTTAATCAAGCTTAAAGGCAAACAGGAAAACGCTTTGACTCAGCAGATAAAAATAATCGACCAGGAACAGCAGAAAAATGAATCCGCATTGACTCTGACTCAGGCGCAATTGGAAGACATAAACAAGAACATAGCCCGGCTGGAAAACGACATAGCGGAAAAAGAAGCTTCCATGAAAACCCGAAAAACAGTTTTGTCCGGGCTGATGCAATCTTATTATGAATATGACCAGCAAGGGCTTTTGGGGATGGCCCTGGCGGAAAAAGATTTTTCCGATATCGTGAACCAGGCGGATTATACCGAGCAGTCCGGTGCCAGAGTGGGAGACGTTTTGGCGGAAATCCAAAAACTTAAAAATGAGTTAGTGCGTGACAAGCAGGAACTGGAAAAAAAGAAGGGGGAGAACGAAGGCGCCAAAGACGAGCTGGCGAGGAAGGGGCTTAACCTTCAATACAACGAAAACCAGAAGCAAAAGCTTTTAGGGCAGACTCAGGCGGAAAAAGAAAAATACGAGGAACTTTTGAAAAATATTGAAAGCGAAATTGACGAACTGGAAATAGCCAAGGAGGGCAGTGTTGACTATTCCAAAATTCCTCCGGCCAAGGGCGATTATTTCGACTACCCGGTTTCTTCGATAAAAATCACCCAGGCATACGGTAAAACAAGCTTCTCAAAAAATTACGCTTCCGGCCGTCATAACGGGGTGGATTTTGCAGTGAACAAGGCGCCGATATACGCAGCCGGGAACGGAAAAGTCATTGGCTCCGGCAGCAATGGAAAATACGCTTATGGCAATTGGATCGCTATCGATCACGGCGACGGATTAGTGACGCTTTACGGCCACTTGAGTTCTAAATCGGTTTCGAGAGGGGATAGCGTCAAAAGGGGTGATAAAATAGGCATCAGCGGAAACACCGGTTTTTCCACCGGACCGCATCTTCATTTTTCTGTTTTCGTTAAAAGCAGTTATGAAGTGGTCCAATCCAAGTATGTTAAAGGCTTGATGATACCAACAGGCGCCGGCGTCAACCCGATGAAATATTTGTAAAATTATTTTTTTATGACATATGAAACTGTCTGGACAATAGAAAGTATAAAAGACGGCTTTGAAAAGTTTCGTGAAATAAATGGAAGATACCCAACCGCGTTCGAGATAGATGATTTTGCCTTATTGCCTTCTTCAAGACAAATACAAAGAAGATTTGGAGGGTTACCAAATTTAAGAAAAAAGTTAGGATTATCTATTGAAAACTACACAACGGGAGATATCCGATCGAGTACTGCTTGCAGAATAGGTAAAGTTGGAAAAAATTGCGAAAATATTATCTTTAAACTACTCAGAGACAAGTTTGATGAGAAATTTGTTCATATTGAAAGACCAGTTAATTTTGATCGCAAAAACAGGTTAGACTTCTATGTCTTTGCAAAACCAAATAACTTTTGTGTAGATGTTTTTAACACGGATGGTGGTATAAGGACGTTTATTGGAAATATGAATACCAAGGAGAGAAAATATAGGAACAGTACTGTTAACTTAAACGAAAATTTATATTTTGTGTACTTTGGCGATAAAATTGATAAAGATAGAGTGCAACTATGGCTAAGCAGGAAGACAACGAGGCATCCGGCTAATTGGATTATATTAGATGTCAATGAATTCAAAGTGGAAATAGAAAGATATTGCCCATATGTAGTCGAATAAAAGATGACGTCTGAAAAGTATTAATGTGCGACACTCTGTGTTTTTCTCCAGCCCCCCCCTTTTTGATAAAAAAACTTCCGTTTCGATGGAAGTTTTTTTTATTTTCCAACGCTTATTTTTTCTTCTCATAATCCTCTATCGCTTCCCTTAGCCCATCAACTGCCAAATTGGAACAATGCATTTTTATCGGTGGCAAGCCTTCCAGCGCGTCAGCCACATCTTCGCGGGAAATTTTTTTCGCTTCCGTCAAAGTCTTCCCTTTGGCCAGGTCGGTGATCATCGATGAGGTGGCGATAGCCGAGGCGCAGCCCAAAGTCTCAAATTTGACGTCTTGTATGTATTCTCCCCTCTTTTTGTCTTTTTTTATTTTTAGGTATATTTTCATCAGGTCTCCGCAAACCGGATTGCCGACAATGCCAACGCCGTCAGGATTGTCGATGGCGCCCTGGTTATGCGGATGAGTGAAATGTTCGATGACTTTTTTAGAATACATACATTTACGAACTACGAAATTAACGAAATACGAAACGTTCTACTTTGCGTAATAGTCATTTAGCACGTTACCTGCAACTTTTCGTAGCTGTTCGATAATTTCTTTTAATTTATTTATGAATATATCAATCTCTTTCTTTGTTATATATTTTCCGATGGTTACGCGTAATGAGCCGTGAGCTTGCTCTGGTTTTATTCCCAAAGAAAGAAGGACGTGGGACGGCTGGAGCGATCCGGAAGAGCAGGCTGATCCGGTTGAAGCCGCGATGCCTTCCGCGTCCAGCATCAGGAGAAGACTCTCTCCTTCCACGTTCGCGAAAGAAAAGTTGGCGTTGTTCGGCGAACGCTTTGTTTTTGAACCATTGAGTTTCGTGTCTGGAATTTCCTTCAGAACTCTTTTGATGAGATAATTTCTTAGTTCTTTCACCCTGTTAAATACGCCTTTGGCGTCCTCGCTTCGCGAGGATTTAACAGGGTAAACTTTTAACTTTTCACTTTGAACTTCGGCAAGCGCCGCTCCCAACCCGACAATTCCCGGGACATTGTGCGTTCCGGCGCGCTTTTTGTTTTCCTGGTCTCCGCCGTCTTGCACTCTCGCGATGGGGGTATTTTTTTTGATGTATAGTATGCCGATACCTTTCGGTCCGTAAATCTTATGCGCCGACATAGAAAGTAAGTCAACTCCTAATTTGTCTACATCGCACTCAAAATAATTTACCGCCTGAGTCGCGTCGGTGTGAAATAGGGTCGTTAATCGTGGAACGTGGAACATGGAATGCTTCGCGTTACGCGCTTTTATCATTTTTCCTATAGCGGCGATTGGCTGCACGGTGCCTATTTCGTTGTTGACGTACATTATGGAAACTAAAATTGTATTTTTCCTAATCGCCTTCTCCACGTCTTCGATTTTTATCACGCCGTCGCTTCCGGGCTTGATATAGGTTACTTCCGCCACTTTTTCTTTTTCCAAAGATTTGCAAGCGTCCAGGACGCAATGATGTTCGAAAATCGTAGTGATTATATGCGGTTTCGTCAGCGGGGACATCCGATGTCCCCCCGGGGTTTTAGCACGCTCTTGGACATCGGATGTCCAAGCGTTGCAATAAGCTTTTACCACGCCCTTTACGGCCAAATTGTTCGCTTCGGTGGCGCCACTGGTGAAAACTATTTCGTCCGAATCGCAACCAAAGAAATCCGCGGTTTGTCGGCGGGCTTTTTCCGTTGCTTTGACCGCTTCTTGTCCGAAAGAATGAAGCGACATCGCGTTGCCGAATACGCGCGAAAAATACGGCAACATTGCTTTTAATACTTTCTTGTCCACCGGCGTTGTCGCCGCGTGGTCCAGGTAAATCTTCTTCATAATTCCTATCGCAGGTTCGGGCGTCTCGCCCGAACCGCACGTTTCTGGTAAAGTCAGCTTGTTTTGATTATGCGTAAACTTAACGCGCATCCGTAAAATTAAGTCTTGCCAGAACCATGCGGTTCAATCGTGGACGATTGAACCTGCTCTTTTATTATTTTATCAAATCACTCAACCTTATCCCGTACAGCGTTTTCTTAATTTGTTCTCCCAGTTTCATCCAAACAAAACTTGACGGACACTGATGCGCTATCATTTTTTCATTCGTATGTCCGGCGTTCGTAGTGCCGGTTCGCGAAGCGAATAACTTGCATCTTGCGCCGAAGCACTTGACCAAAATCGGCCCTTCAACGGATTCGATTATCTTTCCCACTTTTATTTTCGCCGGGCTTTCCGCCAGGACATATCCCCCGTTTTTGCCTTTCACGCTTTTGACAATTCCCCCGCGCCTCAAATCTCCCGCCAGGCGTTCCAAATATTTCACTGAAATTTTTTCTTCAATGGATATTTCCTTGATGGTTTTTTTGACCGGATAGCTCTTGGCCAGACTGACCGCCGCTCTGAGTCCATACTCCCCTTTTGTGGAAAAATTCATTTTTTAATAGCATACCAAATTAGTATGACTTGAGTATATATAAAAACGTTTTTCTTGTCAACTAGTAATTGACTTATAATAAAACACGTACTAACATAGCACTAACTCAAGGGAATCGAAATACAAAGGAGGGTATCATGATAGCTAGATCATTTATAGGATTTACCATACCTGCTGGCATGTGGACGTTAGCTCTGGGCGTATTGAGTATTACGGGAGTCCAACTCACAGCGCCCAAGCTCATTGTTTTTGGTATCTTAATGATTGTGACTGGGCTTGTTGTGGAAAAAAAGTACCTTTAGTTTTTCCTACCCCTTGAGTTAAAAAGTCTGACCAGTATCGTTTCTGGAAAGACTTTTTATTTTGTTTTGTAAAATGCTATAATAGTTTTATGCGCATTTCTTACTCCGCTTTTGACACGTACAAAAATTGTCCGCTGAAGTATAAGTTTCAGCAGATTGACCATATCAAAACGCCCAAATCCAAAGAGGCGGTTTTCGGAACGACGCTCCATTCCGTGATGAAATTTATCCATACGCCCGGCATTCTCTCCCCTACTTTGGATCAAGCGATGGAACATTTTTCCAATTCCTGGAACCCGGCGGTTTTTGAAAATCCGGACGAGGAACGGGCGGCTTTTTCGCAAGGAGTAAAAATCATCCAGGACTATTATAAACGCAATAACCCGGCTGATTTCAATATTGCCAATTTGGAATCGCGTTTCCAAATCGAGATAGGGAAAAATACAGAATCACACGGAAACAAACGGAATGACACAGAAAGTAATAGGCATATTATTTCAGGGATTATCGACAGAATCGATCGTACGGAAGACGGCTGGGAGATTATCGACTACAAAACCACCAAGAAGATGCCGACTCAGGAACGGGTGGAAAATGATATTCAGTTGTCGGTTTATCTCCAAGCTTTTTTGTCGCAATATCCCGGGGAAGCCCAAAACATGGATAAGATAAAAGTCAGTTTATACTTCTTGAAACACGGCGTGAAACTTTCCGCCACCCGAACGTTGGAACAACTGAAACAAAGCGAGGAAATGTTTTTGGAAACTATAAAGCTCATTGAGGAGCAAAAGTTTGAGCCGCAAGTGTCCCCTCTTTGCGATTGGTGCGGCTACCAGAATATTTGCCCGATGTGGAAGCACAAATTCAAAGAAGCCAGAAAAATCGACACGGAGGAAATAAACAACGCTATTGACGAATATGTCAATTTGAAATCGGCCATCAGTCTGACCAAAGACCGTTTAGGAAAACTCCAGGAAACTATTGTGAATTATATGGCTCAGGAAGGCGTGGAGCGGGTTTTCGGGCAAGCGGGCGTTATCGGGCAGAGCCTGCGCCGGACGTACAAATATGACGCGAAAAAACTCAAGGAAATTCTTGAGCCTTTGGATAAGTGGGAGGATGTCTTGAAAGTTGACGGCATCGCGCTTAAAAACATCCTGGGCGTTTTGCCGGCTCCTACGCGCCGTGAAATCGAAAAAGTCAAAACTGTGGACAAAGAAACAAAAAGCTTGATCGTGAAGAAAAAATAAACTTCCTAAAACTCGGTTTTAGGAAGCTTGCAAAAATAAAAAAGGCGTAAGTATGGATCTGCTTAGCCTTGGATTTTCGGTTTAGTTCCCGAGGACGGATTTGAACCGCCAGCCTAGTGGTTAACAGCCACTCGCTCTAACCAGCTGAGCTACTCGGGAATAAAAAAACCAAAGTTCGTATTTCTTTTTGATGCCCAAACGAGACGTGTATGTTTCCATACTCCGTGGGCGCCCACGGAACCGTCTCGTTCAGGTAAAAAAAGCCTAGCATAACGCCAGGCTTTTTGTCAAATGCCTTATACTTTATTCTTATTTTATCACCGTTCCCTGAAATTTCCTTTCTCCCAAAATATTATTCAAATTCTTCAAATTTTTTCCTTCGGCGATAATTACTTTCAGATTGATTTCTTGAGCCAGTTTTGAAGCTACCGGATCAAAGGGCGCGTTGAGACCCGGATCCCATTTGTTGCCAACGATACGCCGAAAATCTTTCCAGTTTATTTCTTTGATGATTTTCGCGTCTTTGAATTTGTTGGGATCTTTGTCGCAGACGTATTTGATATTGGAAAGGTTGATGAGAGTTTTAGCGCCAAGGCGTTTGGCGAGAATGGTGGCGACATAATCCGTGGACCAGCCCGGCCGCCAGCCGGCCGCCACCATAATTTTTTCGCCGTGCGCGAAATGTTCGGTTACGTCGGCTTTGGTATTGGGATTTTTGTTTATCCTGGGATTGGCGTATTCCCGAAAAACGGTTTTTATCAAATGCGCGTTCATTCGGGTGGCGTGGATTCCCAACCAATCTTGGTCGTCCCGGGTGAGTTTTGTGATTTTTGAAGCCGCCTGTTGATATTCCCGCGCCGCGTATCCCCCGCCGGTTATGATGACGAATTTTTTGCCTTTTTTTATTTCCGAAACGATCAGCGCGCGAAATTTTTTCAAGAATTGCCAATCGATATGCTTGGGAACGATCAAAGACCCGCCGAGAGAGATGACTGTTATTTTGTTGTTAGAAGATGGCATAAATATACTTAGAATTATTTTACGCAGTTCTTATCTGGCAAATACCCTTTCGCTTTCGCGTCATCTTGGGAAGAAAAGCAAATCCGGTTTTCGGGGTTGATATTTTTGGCATAGCGGCAAGTCGGCAGGTGGTATTTGTTGGAGTTTTTAGAACCGATAAAGGCGCAGTCCTGCCTGCCGTCAGGCATGGTTTGGGTTGGATTTATGTCATTTGGGTCTTTTTTCTCCTCCTGAGCCGAATTTTGAGCCCCTGGAGCGTTTTGGGAAGCAGAGTTATCCACAGCCGCGCCAGCCACGTTTTCAGCCGGTTTTTCGATGATTATCGGCTTTTGTCTCATTTCCGCCCCTTTCAAAACTCCGGCTTCAAAAGAAATTACGGACGCCAAAACAAAGCCTGCCACAAGGATGATTTTGTATTCGTATTTTCCCCAAAAGTCTTTAAGTTTAGCTCGCATGTTGACATTATACCACAATATTGCTAAGATACTCGAGTAACAATTTAGCAATTTAATTATATGGCACATAGAAAAGCCGGCGGTTCTACACAACTTGGCCGCGACTCGATTTCCAAGAGATTGGGAGTGAAAAAATTCGGCAGCGAAAAAATCACCACCGGACAGATCATTATCCGCCAGCGCGGAACCAAGTTCCGGGCGGGGAAAAATGTCGGACGAGGAAATGACGATACTCTTTTCGCTTTGAAAGACGGCGTGGTCAAATTCGCCGCCAAAAAAATCCGGGCGTTCACCGGAAAATTAGTGGAGAAGCGGTTTGTTTCGGTGGAGTAACTCGCGAAAGAAGAACGAATTATAGCGAATAAAAGCGAACTTGCTAAATAAGTCCGCTTTTTATTATTCGCTCTTATTAGCTAACATTAGCTCTGCTTTAGCGATTTTGCGACTTTAATAAATTCCAAAAACAGCGGGTGTGAATTGATGGGTGAAGATTTTAGTTCGGGATGGAATTGGGTGCCGAGGAAAAACGGGTGGATAGATCGCGGTAATTCGGTGATTTCCATCAGTTTTCTGTCCGGTGAAATGCCGGAAAAAACCAAGCCGCCCTTTTCCAACTTAGAAATATATTCCGGGTTGACTTCCCAGCGATGGCGATGGCGTTCGGAAATCTTTGGTTTTTTATACGCGTCAAACGCAACCGTTCCTTTTTTAAGGCTGGCGGGATAGGCGCCGAGGCGCATAGTGGCGCCATAGTTGGAGTCTTCCAAATTTTTCTTTTGTTCCGGCATAATGTCGATAACGGGATACGCCGTGTCCCGGTTGATTTCCGTCGTGTTGGCATCCTTCATTCCAAGAACGTTTCTGGCAAATTCAATGACGGCCAATTGCATTCCATAGCATAAACCGAAAAACGGAATTTTATTTTCCCGCAAAAATCGGATGGCTTTTATTTTTCCTTCGATTCCCCTTGAGCCGAATCCGCCCGGAACAATTACCCCATCATACTTTCGCAGTTCTTCAAGTTTGTCCGGTTCCTTCTCAAAAACTTCGCTGTTGATCCAGCCAATCTCCGGCTTGAGCTCCAACTTGTAGGACGCATGCTTGATGGCTTCCAGGACTGAGATGTAAGCGTCTGACAAAACGAAATCTCCGGTGCCGAAATACTTTCCCACCACTCCGATTTTCACTTTGCCTTTCGGATTTTTGATCCTTTCCGCCAAATCATACCAATTCGACAAGTCGGTTTTTTTGTAAGATAAATTCAGTTTTTTGAGGATCAGGCGGCTCAAGTCGTCCCTTTCGAAATTGATGGGCACTTCGTAAACGCTGTCCACGTCCGGCGCGCTGATAACGTATCTTTCCGGCACATTGCAAAAAAGAGCGATCTTTTCTTTGCGTTTTTTGTCGAGATATGTTTCGCTTCGAGCGACAATAAAATCAGGCTGAATGCCGGTACCGTTCAAGGTCCTGACGGCGTGCTGGGTGGGTTTGGTTTTCATCTCACCGACTTTGGATGGAATCGGCAAATAGCTTACCATCACCGAAATCACATCTTCCGGATTTTTGAGTTTCATAAGCCGGACGGCTTCCAAAAAAAGAATGTTTTCGTATTCTCCGACCGTTCCCCCGATTTCTATGATGGTTATGTCTGATTTGGCTTTGGCGGAAGCTTTTTCTATTCTGCTTATAACCTCCAGCGGAATATGGGGAACGACTTGGACACAACGCCCATTATATTTCAAGTTCCTTTCGTCATGAATGACTGTTTCATAGACCGAGCCGGTGGTCATATAATTTTCCGAGGGCAGGGTGATGTTCATAAATCTTTCATAGTTGCCCATATCCTGGTCGCACTCCAATCCTGAGTCCAAGACGAAAGTTTCTCCGTGTTCCGTGGGATTCATCGTGCCCGCGTCTACGTTAATATAGGGATCGATTTTCAGTGCGGTTATATTGAACCCCCGCGCTTTGAGAATTGTTCCGATTGAAGACGTGGTTATTCCCTTTCCCACTCCGCTCATCACTCCCCCGACGACGAAGATGTACTTTCGGTTTTTCATGGTTTTAAAGACAAAAAGCCGCTTCCCCCGCGACTTTAAAAATTATTATTTTCAAGATCTGTTTCGCTATTCCCCCGTTACTTCCAATTTTATTTTTGTCTCGATTCCCGGCGCCAGGACAATTTTGATTTCATATTCGCCAGTCTTTTTGATCGCCTCTTTGATTATAATACTTTTTTCCGAAACTGCCAAATCCGCTTTTTCCATTTCCGCGATGATGTTTTTGACAGTAATTGATCCGAACAATTTCTTGCCTTTCGCGCGTGATTTTAGGATGATTTTATGGTCTTTCAGCTTTTTTGCCAATTGCCGCAGTTTTTCCAACTGGGTATTTTCTATCGCTTTTTCAGCGGATTTTTTCGCTTCAGTTTCTCTTATAGCCTCTTCCGTCGCGACTGCCGCCAATTTTTTGGGCAGCAAAAAATTACGGGCATAGCCCTCGGAAACGTCTTTGACATCGCCTGCTTTTCCGAGGGAATTGATGTTTTGAAGAAGAATTATTTTCATAGAATTTTTAATTCACGTGTAATCAGTATAATCATGTGCTAATCAGTGGTTCTGACTTTCTCCCTTATCACCTCCATCGCCTTATCCAGCTGCGGATCGCGGTTGTTGTTGAAATCATCCAGAGTCAAATCAACTTCGACATCGGGATTGATACCTTTATCCATGATATAATCGCCGTTGGGAGTGAGCCATTTGGCGACGGTTATTTTCACGCTGGATCCGCCGGGAAGAGTCTTGAGCTCCTGAACCGAACCTTTACCGAATGATTTTTTACCGATAAGGGCGATGCCTTGGTTGTCCCGCAAAGCGCCCGCCAGAATTTCCGAAGCGCTGGCGCTGCCTTCGTTGATAAGGACTGCCATCGGAAGCGCGCTCAGCCGGTCTCCGCCGATGGTGCGCAGACTTTCTTTTTTGCCGGCGCTATCTTCTTCCGTCACGACCACCTTTCCTCGAGGAATCATGCGGCTGGCGATTTCCACCGACTGGTCAAGCAGTCCGCCGGGATTATTGCGAAGATCTAAAATTATGCCTTTGGCGTTTTTGGAAACTATTTGGTTGACGGTCTGGTCGAATTCTTCAGAAGTGGTTTCTCCGAACTTGGTCAGTTTCACGTAAGCGATATCATTTTCTTTGAACTCCAGTTTGACGCTTTTAATTTCAATTTTGCCGCGGACTATCGTCACTTCTTTGGTTTCTTCCGCGCCGGTTTGCAAAATTGTAAGTTTCACTTCTGTTCCGCTTTTCCCCCGGATAATATCCACCGCTTCATCGATGGTCATATCAGCCACGATCTGGTCGCCGACTTTCAAAATTTTGTCTCCCGCACGCAATCCGGCGCGTTGAGCCGGCGAGTCTTCCAATGGAGCGATGACTGTTAAAATGTTGTCCTTGATTCCCAATTCCGCTCCGATCCCTTCGAAACTGCCCTCTAAGTCTTCACTGAATGATTTGCTTTCCTTGGGGTCGAAAAAAGAAGTGTAGGGGTCGCCGGTAGCCTTGAGCATACCCTTTATGGCGCCATAAACCAACTCTTGCGCGTTGAGATCGGCTTTTCCGATATGTTTCTCCTTAACTATCTCCCAGACTTTCCAAAAAAGCGAGAAATCGACGTTCAGGTTCTCTGGGGGCAAGCTGTTTTCAACGACAGATCGGCTCAGGGGAATGTTTATTTCTTTTTGCTTTTCGACAAGGGCGCTGTTTTTTCCCATATCACGGCCTAAAAAGAACGCGCCGAGAACGAAAAAAATAAACACAAAAACAATCAGAGACTTCTTAAAGATTCTCCGGTTTTTTTCCAAACTATATTTAAGAGGCTCCGCGCCATCCAGATTTTTAAAATCATTTTCATCCATAAGCATCCGTTGGCTATTTGGGTTTTATATCGGATTGCGCCGGCAAATCAAAAATGTTTTTTGCCATTTCGCGGATCCGGTCGTAATTGTCGCCGCGGGGAAGCAAAATGTATCCAGCCGCGGATTCGCCGGGATAATATAGAAATCCTTCTTCGCTGTCTTCTAACACTCTTTGATAGATTTTAGGATTAGGCACGTCTTTGTATAGCTTGTAAAATTCTTCCATTTCCCATATTTGCATATCAGTGCGTACATTGTCGCCCAAGCTGTCCAGCACCCCGTTAAGCTTAGAAAAATCCGCCAGCGTACCGGCGCTGAGCATTTTGTCTTTGACCAGCTGGATTATTATTTGTTGCCGTTTGGCTCTTTCGAAATCACTGGTGGTTACGCGGGATCGGGCGTAGCAAAGCGCCTGGTCGCCATTAAGCGTCTGCTGGCCAGCCGGCAGTTTGAAATCGCCCCCGCATTCAGTGTTGGGATTGGTGCAAAGAGGATATTGGGCGACGATTTTGACTTTTCCGGTCCGAGTGGTGTGTTTTTTGTATTCATACTCTCCGGTCGGAACGGTGAAAACACTGCTGTCGCAAACGTGGGGTTCGTTGAATTGCAAAGGTTCTTCGAAAGCTTTATCCAAAGTTATTTCTATTCCTCCGATAGCGTTGATCAGTTGCTTGAAGCCGGAAAAATTAATGCTGGCGGCATAGTAGATAGGCAATCCCGTTATTTCAGAGACAATCGTTTTCATATCCTCCAGTCCTTGTCCTTTTCCTTTCTCTTCGCCGTAATGATGCACGGCGTTTATTTTCTGTTTGTCTTGGGTTCCCGGAACGGTTACGTACAAATCTCTGGGAATGGAGATCATGGAAACTTTGCTTTCGGTCGGATTCTCCGCCAGTTTGACGCTGGCGACAATGATGGTGTCAGCCAGAAGTCCGCCGCCGGGCAAGTTATCACCCCTCATTCCTAAAATGAGCACGTTTACCCTTCCCTCGTCTTCTCCTCTAAGCTTATCCTCCACTCCCGGGATGGCGTGAACCAAGCTTTGAAAAAGTCCGCCTCCGGAAATTTTTTGGAGCACGCTGCCGGTCTTCCAGGCGAAAACTCCTCCACTTATCGCCAGGACGGCAACAATTATAATCGCGATCTTAAACCACTTCTTTTTATAGAAGCGGTTCTTGGCGTTCGCTCCGCTGTTTTGAGTTTTATTAAAACTCTTTTCAAAATAAGCCATTTGTTTCATCTCTTTGCCTTTAAGATAAAGAGAATGTTATTTTTTAAATATTATCCAACAAACACCGCCAAACGCAAGGTTTGGCAATGTCTCTATTTTACTTCAATTGTTTTCTTTGTCAATCGCGATACCGTTGAAAATACGCAGCATTTTTTTGGCAGTTTTTTTCCAAAAAAATTTCTTCGTTTGAGACATTCCCGCTCGGATCAATTTTTCCCGCAGCTCATTATTGTCCAAAACTTCGGAAATTTTTCCCGCCAGTTCCGTCGCGTCGCCGGGATCAAAAAGTACTGCCGCGTTCCCGGCTATTTCCTTGTGCGGAGCGATGTTTGACGCGATCACCGGAGTCCCGACGGCCATTGCTTCGAGGATTGGAATGCCAAAGCCTTCATAAAGCGATGGAAAGCAAAAAGTTTCCGCTCCGGCGATAAGCGCCGCTTTATCATCTTCATCGATGAATCCCGGCATAATGACATCCCTGGCTAAGCCGTATTTTTCTACGGTCTCGTCAATTCGGATATCATAATTATGTCCTTTCCCGCCGGCAATTACCAGACCAACTTTCCTAACATTCGATGTTAGGAAAGAAAATGCTTCGATTAAAGTCGGAAGATTTTTTCGCGGCTGAAGCGTGCCGATGTACAGAATATATTTTTCCGGCAAATTATATTTTTCTCTTACGCTTTTTATTTTTTCTGCTGAAATATCTTGCGCCAAAAAATCGTCTGAGACCGCGTTATGGACAAAATCGACTTTGTTCTCGCTGATCTCATAGCGCTTGATTATTTCGTCTTTCGTAAACTTCGACACCCCGATAATTTTATCCGCCCGTTTGAGACTGATTGGAATCAGCCAATTAAGAAAAAACAAATCGCTTTTTTTGATAAACTCGGGAAAAACTTTGAAAGAAATGTCGTGGATGATCGTAATAATTTTCACGGATCGCGGAACGAACCAAGGGGTTATGTATTGCGTGAGATACATATCCGTCGGTCTTCTTCGCAAATACCTCGGCAAGGTCCAAAAATTCCAGAAGAATTTGTTTCTTGTTGCGAGTGAAATAATTTCAAAATTGCGCTTATCCGTTATTCCCAGATCTTTTTTAATCTTTTCCAGAGTTTCCAGGCTGGTAATATCGGTGAATAATTTATAATCGCTGTTTTTGTCAATAACCACCAAGTTCTTTACCAAATTAAAAAATACCGCTTCACTGCCGGTCTGCTTTTTGCCAATAAGTCTTATGTCGATGCCGATAGTTGACATAGCTTTTTTTATTCTTTAATTTGTGTGATTGCCAACCAAACCCACAAAAACCCCAGAAATATTCCGGCGTTGAAGAGGTTTGGGATAATTATAGCAAACCAGGAAATAATTATAAACAAATGAAAAACCTTGCCCTCTTGGTCACAGGCGTAAAAATAGTTTTTGATGGCGCTTAGTAATATATACGAAAATAAAGCCAACAGAGATGCGAGACCCAAGATTCCCGCTCCCAGCCAGGTTTCCAGGAAAATATTGGAAGAATTGAACGTGGCGCCGCGTTCGTCTTGTCCCAAGACACTGCCGATACTCCCCCATCCGATTCCCATAATCGGGTGCTTTTTTATTTCTTGCCAAGACTTTCTGTAAATTTCTCCGCGAATGTTCACATTCGGGTCTTCGCGATAAATTTCCGCGATGATATTATTCTTCGCTTTTTCTGATTCTATTTCTTCTAAATTAATATGCCGGCAATCGTACTGCTCCAATTCGGAAATGTTGCTTATTATCGTTTCCGTAGAGACGAGGCACTGCCTCGTCTCTACATTGCAATCCGGCTCACAAGCTACTGTGATTTTTTGCAGACCCGTCCCGGTGCTTTTGGCGCGATTGAATAATTGGAAATCGGTAAGATTAAAAACATAAACTGCCGCGAGAGCAACTAACAAAGACGCCAATATCTTCAACTTTAGATAAAAAGTTTCTTTCCAGCGCCATTCCTTCGGGCTGAATTTCAAATTAGTGAATATTACGAACAAGAATATAAAAGTTGCCGCGAACGCCCCCAACCAGGCACTTCTGCTAACGGTAATGACAAGAAGAACCAAAAAAATATTTAAAAGAACATATATGCCAAACACAGAGAAATAATTAGTAAATGGTAAATGGTAAATGGGATTTAAATTCAAAATTTGGTCAAGGGCAGGTTCGGGCGTTTCGCCCGAGCCGCTCAGTTCTGGAAAATCTTGCTTATTTGTAAAAGTGTCTAAAGAGTCTGGATACTGTGAATGAGTTTGTTTTTCCAGAAACATTCGGTTCAATCGAGACGATTGAACCTGCTTGATATAATAATAAATCAAAACATAAACGACGCTTATCAATAAAACCAAATACATGCCTAACCAATCAGGCTCGCTAAATACAGAGTTCGGCCTCCCGGGCATCACTTCAAAATTCGGCAGGTTGCGCGTAAATCGCCAATTTTGCCAAATGCCATAGAAAGTTACGACCGCGCCGGAACTCAAGAAGAACGGTAAGACTTTTTTCAAATCATCCAGAGTTTGGATATAATTTCGCGCTAAAAAATACAGCGCCGCGAAGCTTGCGAAAATTACCGCCAGGCGTAGGGGCAAAAAATTTTTTGCCCCTACTGCCGCAAACGCGCTCAAAAATCCGGCCGCAACCAAAACGATCACCAGCCAATCCGCCAAATTGAATTTTGCCGGCTTAAAGAATAATCTTTTGGAAAAAAATCTGATGAGAAGCGCCGTGATCGCCAGTGCGCCAACGAATTGGTACGGCCGGATCGCGATACCCAAACTTTCCGGCGCCAGATTGATGTTTTCCAAAGGAATGGTTCCGACAAAAAACAAAAACGCCCATCCCGGCCGATACAGCGCGAAAGCCAGCGTAATCACCGCGAAAAAAGCAAAATCCCCCGTCCGCAACGGGACGATTTTCAGATTGCTGAGAATAATCAGCGCCGCGACCAAAAGAATGTTACCCGCCAAAAGATAATATTTCGGTCTATTCAGGGAGTTGACAAATTGTTGTAACTGTGATAGCATAGTCAGATTTACAATTGCGAATGTCTATATAAAACAACTTATCGCAGATTAAGGGGGGGGTTTTCAATGAAAGGCGTAATCATCCAGAGTGAAAAGAGTAGGTTTCTTGATATAAGACAGCAATGGAATCACAGTGATCCTCAAAAAGCCTATGTTTTTGGGGATGATCTGCCAAGGAAAATTATTGAGGATGACAGTTGCCGGTTTTGGTCCGAAGTGCCTGATAGGTTTTATCCAGTATCTGCTGAAAAACTTAGTGTAATAATCACGGGCGATCCGATTTTCTTCAAAAGAGATATCGGCATCTTGATTCCTATCTGGATTCCTGTCGTAAGTCTGGTCGAACCGGAAAAAATCGAATTTGGTCATTCAACTGGCGACGTTGGACTCACCCAAATCATGCTTGATTTGGAAAAAGTGTATATCACCGAGATCGTCCATTCCAATTCCAATCGTGGAAACCGTTATAAAATTCATTTCAAACGGAAACGATTTCTCTAACATTGTTCGCTACCCGCCTTCTTCCGCTTCGCAAGATCCTTTGCGATTCGGAAGGAGGCGGATTTTTTTATTTCAGCCTCCTCTCCTTATCCCTCTCTCCCGTAATCGGGAGAGATGTCGCGACGTA
>MFSF01000010.1 GCA_001784815.1 Candidatus Moranbacteria bacterium RIFOXYA12_FULL_44_15 | reverse complement strand
GCGATGAAAAACGCCGACAAAAAAAGCGATCTGGATTTATTGATCGTTTTGAAACAAGGGCGGATTTTTATCGGACGCACGCTGGTGACTTTGCTGACGCATCTCCTTGGCGCGAGAAGGTATGGAGAGAAAATAACCGACCGGATCTGTCTTAACTATTTCATCACCACCGGATCTCTGGAGATAGAATTGAAGGATGTTTTTTCCGCCTCGGAATACGCTTTCGCGCGTCCGGTTTATGGGAAAGAAACTTTTAAAAAGTTTCAAAAAGCTAACGGATGGATAAAAGATTTTATGCCCAATTATCAAGTTGATGAAACGGAGGGTATGAAAATACTGGGGGATTCTTGGGTTGTTGGGGCGGTTAGGGATTTTGGGGAGGTTATTTTTGGTTTTGATTTTTTGGAAAGTTGGCTGAAAGGTTGGCAGACGGAAAGAATTGCCCGCGATCCGAGAACCCACCGGGACGGCAGCATCATTATGGCGGATGAAAATTCTCTGGTCTTCCTGCCCGAACCGCGCAGCCCGGAAATCGGCAGAAGGTTTGAGGAAAGGATGGCGAGACTTGACTGATAGTCGGAGTTTACTATAAAATACAAGTTGTTGGCACTCGGAGAGGCAGACTGCTAAGCGATTACTGATTTTTACAAATAGGAAGCGAATGAAATTACGAATACTTTGGGGATAATCTAAATAATACGCGGATTCTTTACGAATGATAAACAAAAATATTTGTAATAATTTGTTTTCATTTGTAGCTTAATTCGCAAATAATATTGTATGGCGAAGATAATCAAGTTTAACGAAGAAGCGCGGGAGAAAATCAAATCCGGAATCGACCAGGTGGCGGACGCGGTCAAAGTAACGCTCGGGCCCCGGGGAAGAAACGTAATTCTGGATAAGGGTTTCGGAACCCCGACCATTACCAATGACGGCGTATCCATCGCCAAGGAAATCGAGCTGGAAGACAAGTTTGAAAATATCGGCGCCGATCTTATCAAAGAAGCGGCCAACAAAACCAACGACGTGGCGGGCGACGGAACCACCACCGCCACGGTTTTGACGCAAGCCATCATCCGGGAAGGAATGAAATTGATCGCCACCGGAATGAACCCGATCAACATCCGCCACGGAATGGAAGCGGCCAAAGGTGAGATAACCAAAGAACTCAAGAAAAATTCCAAAACTATCAGCTCCAAGGAAGAGATGGCGCAGGTTGCCACCATCTCCGCCGAGAATAAGGAAATGGGCGAAATGATTGCTGACGTCATCACCCAAGTCGGGAAAGACGGCGTGATCACCGTGGAAGAATCTCAAACCTTCGGGCTGTCCAAAGAAATTGTGGAGGGCTTGAGTTTCGACAAGGGCTATATTTCCCCTTACATGATAACCGACAGCGAATCATTGAAAGCCGAACTCAAAGACCCCTATATTTTCATTACCGACAAAAAAATTTCCACTATCGCGGAATTGCTTCCGGTTTTGGAAAAAATTACGGCTTCCGGCAAAAAGGATATCGTAATTGTCGCGGAAGACGTGGACGGAGAAGCCCTGACGACTTTGGTGGTCAACAAGCTGCGCGGGGCGATTAATGTTCTGGCGATCAAGGCGCCGGAATTTGGCGATACTAAAAAAGAAATGTTGGAAGACATCGCCGTTCTTACCGGCGGAAAAGTCATCAGCGAAGAAAAAGGAATGAAATTGGAAAATGTGGAAATCAATATGCTGGGGCAGGCGGCTAAAGTTATCGCCACCAAAGACAGTACCACGATTGTGGGCGGAAAAGGCAAAAGGAAAGAAATAGAGTCGAGAGTCGCCCAAATCAAGATTCAAGTGGAAAAGTCGGAAGGAAAATATGACAAGGAAAAATTGCAAAAGCGGCTGGCTAAGATTTCCGGCGGCGTAGCGGTGATCAAAGTGGGCGCGGCCACTGAAACGGAACTGACTTATATGAAACATAAAATGGAAGACGCGCTGGCGGCGACGCGCGCGGCGGTGGAAGAAGGCATCGTGGCTGGCGGCGGAACGGCGCTTCTCAAAGCTTCCTGCAATATCGGCAAAACCAAATCCGAAGATTCCGATCAGCAAGCGGAATACAAAGCGGGGTTTTCTATTTTGACCAAAGCCCTGCAGGAGCCGCTTAAACTGATCGTTCAGAACGGCGGGCAGATGGATGCCGGAGTGGTTATGAACGAGATTGCCAAGAATAAAAATGTCAATTTCGGTTTTGACGCTTCTCGCGGGGAATACGTGACTGATATGATCAAAGCCGGAATCATCGACCCTTTGAAAGTTACCCGCACCGCTTTGGAATCGGCGGTGAGTATTTCGGCAATTCTTCTGACGACTGAAGCGGCCATCGCCGACAAGCCGGAAGACAAGCATAACCATGGCGCTCCGCAAATGCCGGGCATGGGAGGGATGATGTAAGACACAGAACAACGCAGAAAATCACAGAACGACACGGAATCTCTCCGTGTTGTTCTGTTTTATTTCGTGTATTTCTGTTTTTTTTAAATTATGGTATAATAAAACTACTGGAAGACGGGAACATAAAAATCAAAAACAAACACTCCAATCATGAGGTTTATAAACGATCTTAATTTAAAAAAGCAGGCGGACGAGCTGGGTGTTTCAGTTTGGCAGACGCCGGGGTTCCTTTTTATCGTGCTGGGTTTGGTGGCGGCAGCCGTTATGGCGGCTACTTTTTATCTTTCCCAGAACTACGGCAGTCCGGAAGTGTTGATTTTATCCGAATGCGCCGTGGCTATTTTGGTTTTGACGGTAGGAAATTCAGTAATCAGAGTTTTTGAACAGATGGCTAAAGTGAACAAAATGAAAAGCGAGTTTGTTTCAGTCGCTTCTCATCAGCTCCGGACGCCGCTTTCGGCTATCCGCTGGGAAACAGAGCTTTTGCTTTCTAAATTCAAAAAAGGCTTGAGCGAAAAGCAGGTGAAAAACATTGAAAGCATCAGTCTTTTAAGCGCTAGAATGACCCGGTTGGTGAATGACCTTCTGGACGTGACCCGGATAGACCAAAAAAGGCTTCTTATGAAAAAGGAGCCGGTAAATGTTTCCGCTTTGGCGGAAGAATCAATCGCGGAGATGTCCGATCTCGCCAAATCAAGAAATGTTGAAATTATTTTTATCCCCAAAAAGAATATGCCCAAGATAACAGGAGACCGGGAAAAGATAAAAATGGTTATGGAGAACCTTATCGGCAATTCCGTCAAATACACCACCAATCGGGGAAAAATAGAAATTAAAGTATTTAAAAAAGACAATTCTATAGTTTTCAGTATCAAAGATAATGGGGTCGGCATTCCGGAAGAACAGCAAAACAGAATTTTCGACAAGTTTTTTCGCAGTGACAACTGCGTCAAATACCAGACCGACGGAACGGGACTGGGACTCTATATCGCCAAGAGCATCGTGGAACAATCCGGCGGGGAAATGTGGTTCAAATCCGTGGAAAATTTGGGAAGTATTTTTAATTTTAAATTGCCGATAAAATAATAAGCGATACGAATGACACGAATTGCATACGAATGCTACTAAACGCGATACGAATGACACGAATTGCATACGAATGATACAAATTATTCGTAGCATTCGTATAAAATTCGTAGATTAGTATCGGGTCAATGTAATTCGTATCTTGTAATCGACTAATTTTATGGAGAAAAAGAAGATCTTGATTGTGGAGGATGAAGCTTCGTTGCACGAGTCTTTGGGGGAATTTTTGTCTGCCGAAGGCTTTGAAGTTCTGAACGCTTATGACGGCGAAGAGGGGCTGGCGATCGTTCGGGAAAAAAAGCTGGACCTAGTGCTTTTGGATATAATTTTGCCCAAAAAAGACGGGTATGAAGTTTTGGCGGAGATAAGGAAAGACGAGGAAATGAAAAATGTTCCGGTGATTCTGCTGACTAATCTGGAAAGCGCCGAGGATGTCCAGAAGGCTTTTGAAAAAGGAGCGACTACATATTTGGTGAAGTCTGATTACAAAATGGAAGAAGTGGCGGAGAAAATAAAAGAAACTTTGAAAAAATAAGGCCGGAAAACAAAACTAAAAAAGAAACAGAAATAGGATTATGAGGATTGGCAATGAACAACTGAAAAATTTCATCAGTGATTCGGAAATGATCGGCGCGAAAGAGTTGGAACAATCTTTCGCGGAAGCGGAGAACAACAAGGAAAAGCTGGGGGACGTGCTTTTGAAAAAAAAGCTGATTGACGAAATCCAGCTAAGAAAGCTTTATGCCTATATTTTGGGTGTTCCTTTTGTCGATTTGACAAAAGAAATCATACCCCACGAAATTATCCAGCTGGTTCCCGAGCCGATTGCTAAAAAATACAAGATAGTTTCTTTCGGCAAAAACGGCAACGAGCTCAGACTGGCGATGGTTAATCCCGAAGATATCCAGACAGTGGATTTTATCAAGAAAAAGACCGGACTGAAAGTGGTGATTTGCCTTACGACTGAAGAAAGTATCGAGGCGGTTTTGCGTCAATACAGTAAAAGCTTGAAAGCTGAATTCGGCGACATTATCAGCAAAAATTCTTCCGAAGTTTCCAAAGAAACGGAAGATGATTTGGAAAAGATCGCTCAAGGGTTGCCCATAATTCGCATAGTGGATACTTTGATCAAACACGCCATATTGCAAAGCGCCAGCGATATTCATATCGAACCGGACGAGAAGGAAGTGAGGGTTCGTTATCGGATCGATGGAATTCTTCACGAGGCAATGATCCTTCCCAAGCAAGTCCGGGATGGAATTATCGCTAGGATAAAAGTCCTTTCCAATCTCAAGCTGGACGAACATCGCGTTCCTCAGGACGGACGATTTAAACTTGAAAAAGACGGACTTAAGATTTCTTTCCGTGTCAGCATTCTTCCCATATTTGACGGAGAAAAAATAGTGATGCGCCTTCTCAATGAGTCTTCTAAAGGATTGACTCTGGAAAGTATGGGTCTGGGCGGACGAGGTTTGGAGATCATACATCGCGATATCAAGAGACCCAATGGCATGATTTTAGTTACCGGTCCGACAGGCAGCGGAAAAACCACCACGCTGTACACGGTGATGGATATTTTGAATACTCCGGAAGTCAACATTAGCACGGTGGAAGATCCGGTGGAGTACCGGATGCCTCGGATAAATCAGACCCAGATCCATCCCAAAGTAGGATTAACTTTCGCGGCGGGACTGCGGTCGCTTCTTCGCCAGGATCCGGATATCATTATGGTGGGCGAAATTCGGGACAAGGAAACGATGGAAATGGCTATTCATGCCGCTATGACGGGACACTTGGTGCTTTCAACTTTGCACACCAACAGCGCCGCCGGAACGTTGCCGCGGCTTATCGATATGGGAGCCGAACCTTTTTTGGTAGCCTCCACGGTAAACGTTATTATCGCTCAACGGCTGGTGAGAAAGCTTTGTCCGGATTGCCGCAAAGATTATAAACTTAGCGATAAAGAACTGAAGACGCTGAAAGACAACTACGCTATGGATGAAATTTTGGAAGTGATCAGGAAAAATCCGGACGTGAAAAACAGCGTAAATCCGTCAGGCAAGTGGCAGGAGATAAAATTTTCCAAGGCCGTCGGATGCGAGCGGTGCAATAACGAGGGTTATCACGGCCGAGTCGGCATATTTGAAGTTTTGGAAGTGGACAATGATATTCAAAAAGCTATTTCTCAAAAAGAACCGTCCGAAAGCATAGAAAAGAAGGCGAGAGAAAAAGGTATGTTGACTATGCTTGAGGACGGTTTTGTCAAAGCTATGCAAAGCGTCACGTCGCTGGAAGAAATAATGAGAGTAACCAAGGAATGAAAGCATTTTATACTGCTAAAAATTATTCCGGAGAGGTTAAAAGCGGGGAAATGGATGTCAAGAATGAAAGAGATTTGGCCAATCAGCTAAGGTCGGACGGTTTTGTTCTGACTTCTTTTAAGGAACTGAAAAACGAGGAAAACAAGATTGAGATAAAATTTCTTGATCGATTCTTCAGTATTTCGCTGAAAGACAAGCTGATGTTCGCCAGAAACTTGAGCGTGATGATTTCTTCCGGTTTGCCGCTATCAAGAGCCTTGAAAAATATCTCCGCCCAGACGAAAAACAAGAAGTTTAAAAAAATACTGGACGATATATTCAAAGAAATTCAATCCGGTTCGACATTTGCCGATTGTTTGGCGAGATATCCAGGAATTTTTAACGAGCTTTTTGTCAATATGATACGGGTCGGGGAAGCCGGAGGAAATCTGGAAGAAGTGCTCAATATTTTAGCTCTTCAGCTGGAAAAGGAACATGATTTGACCAGCAAAGTGAGAGGGGCGATGGTTTATCCGGCTGTCATAATAGTAGCGATGGTTGGAATTGCCATTTTGATGCTGACTTACATCTTGCCCAAAATAACCGGAGTTTTCAAGGATATGAACGTGGATTTGCCGGCCAGCACCAAATTCGTGATTGCCATAAGCGACGCTCTTCAACATCATGGTTTTTTGGTAGGAGCGGGATTTGTCGCGCTGGTTATTTTTTTCAAGTTTTTTCTGACGACCGGAGCGGGTAAAAAAACAATAGCTTTTGTTTCCATACACCTTCCTTTGATAAAAAATATCGTGATAAAAGTAAATTCCGCCCGTTTCGCGAGAATCTACAGTTCGCTTCTCAAAAGCGGCGTTTCGGTGGTGGAGTCTTTGAAAATAATTTCCCGGACATTAACCAACTATTATTACACGGAAGCGATAAGCTCCGGAATCGAAGATATACAAAAGGGAGTCAATCTGAGCCAGGTTATTGCCAAATATCCCAAAATTTTTCCAGTGCTGGTTTATCAAATGATCGAGGTGGGGGAGGAAACGGGAAAAACCGAGGAAGTGCTTTTGAAGCTGGCCGAGTTTTATGAGGCGGAGATAGAACAGATAACTAAAAATATGTCCTCCATTATTGAGCCGGTGCTGATGATTTTTATCGGCAGCGCGGTTGGATTTTTCGCCGTTTCGATGCTGCAGCCGATGTACAGTTTGATGGATAATATTAAATGAGAAATCTCCAACTCTTTAAATCTGCTCGGCGGATACGCGTCGGGATAAATACAAAAATGGATAGTAAAATCGCTATTTTTTAAAATTTCAAAATCCGCCGCCATTATTCTGCTAAAAACTAAGGAAATGAAAAGAAAAATAAACGTCAAAAACATAGAAATAGTCTTGGTTGAGCGCAATAAGCTTGACTATATTTCTCTGACCGATATCGCAAGATATAAGAATGCCGATGATCCCCGGTTTGTGATCCAAAACTGGATGAAAACGAGATATACGGTAGATTTTTTGGGATTTTGGGAGCAGATACACAATGAGAATTTTAACCGTGTCGAATTCGACACGGTTAAAAACGAGGCAGGAACAAATGCTTTCGTGCTCACGCCGCAAAAATGGATCGAAAAAACAAAGGCAATCGGAGTTATATCAAAAGCCGGTCGTTATGGAGGCGGGACCTACGCGCACAAAGATATCGCTTTTGAATTCGCTTCTTGGATTTCGGCCGAGTTTAAGCTGTATCTCATCAAAGAATTCCAAAGACTGAAAGAAGAAGAGAGCGAAAGGCTGTCACTGGGCTGGGATCTGAAAAGAAATCTGGCCAAAATTAATTACAAAATTCACACAGACGCTATCAAAGAAAATCTTATTCCCTTGAAAATCAATAAGCGACAAGAGAATATGATTTATGCTAACGAAGCCGATGTTTTAAACGTGGCGCTGTTTGGCATGACGGCCAAAGACTGGCGGGATAAGAATCCAGGAAAAGAGGGAAATGTCCGCGATTATTCCTCGGTTGAGCAGTTGGTATGTCTTTCAAATCTGGAAAGTATGAACGCGATACTTATCAAGCAAGGGATGGCGCAAAAGCAAAGATTGCAAACCTTGAACGAAATTGCCATTGATCAAATGAAGACTCTCTTGGGACAGAGCAATGGGAGTATTAAAAGGCTGAAATAGGGAAATAATTCTTGTCCCAAAATATGCAATCCGCTATAGTATAGTCAGCCAATTAACAAAATCAAACCCCGTTAAATCCGCCTGGCGGATAGGCGTCGGGATAAATACAAAAACATGAAAGCCGTCTCTCTCCCCAGTGGAATACTTGCTCCGCAAATTCCACGGGGTAAACTCTCTCTCTCTCTCTCTCTCTCTCTCGTAAATAGCCAAAATATCAAAGGAACATTTTTTGATCCGGCATTTTCAATGTCGGGTTTTTTGATTGACTATAATTTCAAAAATACTAGAATTATATTAACAAAATACCAGCTACTACAATAAGCAAGTTTTTTAACTTGCCAACTAGACGTGCGCAGTGAGGGGCAACTCCCGAACGGTGCGTGTCTAGTGTAGTAGCTGGGACAATCCAAGTAGGAGTTGTCCCTTTTTGGTGTCTTGAAAAGAAAATTATTCGCGCAAAGAAATGAAAAATAATTACAAATATATTTTATTTTGGTTAATGTTTGATTCTTTTCGTAAGAGCACGGCTTGCTTCATATTATTTTTCCTAGTTTTTGGGGGATTTTTGAATGTTTTTTTGGCAGGACAAGCTCGAGCAGCGGGAGAAAATTGGCTTTCGGGGTACTCTTACCGAAAACAAATAACCGTTCGGGATGATAATATTGATAGCGACTTAACTGATTTTCCGGTTTTAGCAGTTATTGATAGTGGTATCGCCGGGAAAATGGTTGATACAATCAATTGGTACGATATTCGCTTCACCGATAGCGATGGACAGACGTTACTAAAGCATGAAAAAGAAAATATGTCTGTTTCTGGAGGAAATTTTTGGGTGAAAGTTCCTCATGCCTATGCCACTCCGACTGGCAATCAGAATAAGATTTATGTCTATTATGGTAAATCAGGGGCTACGGATGGATCAGAATCGACAGAAGTGTGGGATGCTAATTTTAAAGGAGTCTGGCACCTGGGAGATGCGGGTCCAACTGCTGTTTACGATTCAACTTCTAATAATAAAGATGGTGAAAAAATAGGAGGAGTAACATTTGGGGCGACAGGAAAAATAAATTCCGCAACGAGCTACGATGGGAGTGGTGATTATCTGAGTGTAGCTGGCTTATCGGAATCGCAGGGTACGAGTAATACTGGTTGTACATGGGTTACGATGTCAAATGTGACGGATGTTGAAAGAAGAATGTTGTTTGAAACTAAGATTAATTTTCCGATTTCGTTGGGATGGAATAATTCTTCATCGCAAAATGCATTTGACGCTTGGACGGGGTTGCCCGGCACATTTGCTGGCGTAGTCTCAACAACACATCCGGTTGTCAATACATGGTATTTGGTTTGTAGTCGTGTTGATGTGACAACGAATAAGTTAGCTATTTTTGTTAATGGAGAGAAACAGAACGAAGCAAATATTATTTTCACAGTTCCGGCAGTTAGTGGATTGAATATTGGGACTTACAGGGATGCTGATACAAGGTGGATGCAAGGCATTCTTGACGAAATCAGAATTTCTAACTCTAGTCGATCTGATGCGTGGATAAAAGCCGATTATCATTCACAAAATAATAATCTGCTAAATTTTGGTGTCGAAGAAAACTCTGCAGAAACTACAATAACGAATGTGGCAACTGATGTAACGTTTATTTCCGCAAGGTTAAATGGTGAATTTAACAGTATGCAGGAGGAATCCTCTGTCTATGCTTGGTTCAAATGGCGGGAATCTGGTACAGAAGCTTGGAACGAAACTGTGAAAGTTGAAAAAGATACAATAGGAACATTTTATGTTGATATATCAGACATTAATATTGGAACTCAATATGAATTTCAAGCATATACCTCAGCCTTGGATGGAACAAAAGAAACAAACGGAAGCTTACTTAATTTTACTACCGAACAACTTTCCGTTCAAACTAACGCGGCAACTAGCATAACTAATGATTCAGCCCGCCTAAACGGCGAGGTGCTTGATTCTGGAGGCGAAGCTAGCGTAAAAGTATGGTTTGAGTGGAGAGAGCAAGGTGCTGGATCGTGGGCTTCTACAACGAAGCAGACGATAGAATCCGGGACTTTTTATGAGAATCTGTCTGACTTTTCTAATAATAAAACATATGAATTTAGAACCATCATTTCTACTGTGAATAATCAATACGAAGATATTGGAGCTACAGGCACGTTTATAATAAGAAATCACATTTTAGTATCGCCTTATGAATCAAAAACGTATCAATACAAAGTATCATTGCATAATCATACTACAGGAAGCGATGGAAGCTATTCGCCAACGTGGGTAATGGAACACTATAGGGATTTAGATTTTGTTGCTGTGGCAATAACTGATCACAATTTAGTGACAGCAGATCCGAATGTTAGTGGGATTATTAGAATTAGTGGAGATGAGCTATCAAATGCCGATGGACATATCCCTACAATCAATACAACCTCAAATATATCAGGTACCCACCAGTATCAAATAGATCAAACTCTTGCTCAAGGCGGTTTGCCGTATCTCGGTCATCCGAATGTCAATCCTGATGGGTATGGCTGGACAGATGCAGAGATGCTGGGTGTAAATAATTATATAGGCGTTGAGGTTTTTAATTCTGCGACTCAAGATTCTGTGACTAATGCGGAAGATAAAGTGGATTACGTATTAAGTCATGGAAGAGAAATATGGGTAATTGCGACATCGGATTTTCACAATACCCCCGAAAGATTAGAGGGAGGGTTTGTTGTTATCAATACTGATATCAGTAGAGATGCGCTAACATCCGATGATGTGGTTTCAATACTCCAAAACGGCAATTATTTTTCAGCTGGCAGACTTAATACTGCTATGCCTTTTCCGCCGTATTTTACGGATATTTCAACTGACGGCGTGACTGTAACAGCTACAACAGACAAGGCGTCAAAAATTGAATTTATTACGAACAATGGCACAGTATCTCAAACAAACAACGGCGTGACGGAAGCGTCGTATACGGCATCGAGCGACGAAGTTTATGTTAGAATAAAAGCAACCTATACGGACTCTGGAAACGAAGCATATGCCTGGAGTAATCCACTATATATAGAAGACGGAGATAATTCCGCCCCCATCCTCTCCATAACCTCCCCAAACTCCGGCGATAGGATTTCCGCCGATGACACCATCACCTTTACCGACTCCGAAGAAACCGATCCGCAATGTTCACTGGATAATTCCAACTGGGTTGATTGCGAAAGCGGCATAACGAGTTTTTCCGATCTCACCGGCTGGGGCGCTATTGCTGAAAACGGTACCTTTACCTTGTATATAAAAGATACCGACGCGGCTGGGAATATCGGTACGGCCAGCGTGGAAAATCTGGTTAAGGATACTATCGCTCCGACCGTTACCAATGTTTCTTCCACCACCGCGGACGGCAGTTACAAAGAGGGAAGCGTAATTAACGTCCGAGCGACTTTCTCCGAAGCTGTTACTATCACCGGCACACCTCGAATAAAACTACAAACTAACAATGGCAATCAATACGCCACCTATTCCGCCGGCACCGGTTCAACTAACATCGACTTCTCCTATTCTGTCCAAGCCGGCGACACCGCGGTTGATCTCGACTATACCGCCACCATAGCTCTCGAACTCAACGGCGGCACCATCAAAGACGCTACTGGCAACAGTGCCACGCTCAATCTCCCTGCTCCCGGCGCCACTCATTCCCTGGGAGACAATCAAAGCCTTATCCTGGATACGACTCTCCCCACTCTCTCCAATCTTTCTCCCAACAGCCTAACTCTGAACGTCGATACCACCAGCACCACTCTCACTCTCACCACTGACGAAATAACCACTTGCAAATATGCCGCGGCTTCCGGCACCAGCTATGCCACTATGACCGCTTTTGACACTACCGATGATACCACCCACGCCACCCTGGTCACCGGACTGGCTTCCGGCGGCAGCTATCACTACTACGTGTTATGTCGTGACAGTGCCGCCAATGAATCAACCGAAGCTCACCTGACTTTTCAAATCGCTCCCGAAGAAAACAAAACATCGCTCAACTCCATCAAAGTCAAAATCAACCGCGCCTTCAACAAATTCAAAGACCAAATCAAACTGGCTCAGAACAAATTTAAACTAAAAGGGAAAGATACTCAACTGGCCGGCGGAGAGGTGAGGATATACAAAGACGGGAAAAGGATCAAAACGGTCGACGTCGGAAGCGACGGCGGGTGGAGTCAGATCTTAAAACTGAAAGACGGTTTTTCCGGAACCATCAAAGTGCGCCAATACGATCAATATGGAACTCTGCTTAACACGAAGAAAGTCAAACTGGAAGTTGATACCGAAAAGCCCGAATTTAACTCTTTTTTCCTGCCTTGGCGAGCCACCAGGGAATTGACCAAACTTAACTTCCAAGCCAAGGATAACGACCAGGTGAAAAAATACAAAATCTATGTGGGCGGGAAGATTTATACCACCAAATATGCCACCTGGCAGATTCCCCGGGAAGCTCCGACGGGACTGCAGGAAATCAAAGTCCGGGTCTATGACGAGGCGGGTAACACGGCGCTCAAGAGCGGGCATGTGTGGGTGAGGTAGATATTTCTTTTGTTATACAGTCGAAGTCTATGGAAGATATTTGTGTAGAGCCGTATTGCAATGCTCTGCCTTTTTTTGGATATTTATGGTATAATAAAAAAAAATGAGAAGTGAGAAAATGAAAACCAAAAGAAATCATTCCGGTTTTACGCTGATTGAGATGCTGGCATTTCTCTTTATTTTTTCTTTGATAACCGTGACTTTCTATTCAGTTTGGACTGTCGGGACAAACCATATTCTTTTCGCTAAGAACCAACTGGCGGCAGCGGCGTTGGCCAATGAGAAAATGGAAATTGTGAGAAATCTGGCTTTTGACGATATCGCGCATACGACAGGCGCTCCAGTAGGAAACTTAAATCAAGACGAGGATGTTTCGCGAAGCGGACGATTATTTCATGTCCTAACGCAAATAAAAAATGAAGATGATCCTTTCGATGGAACATATGACGGCGCTGACGCGGCGGCTCCGATTGATTATAAACTTGTTAAGATTACTGTTTCCTGGGATGGCGAACAGCATAGCATAGCGCTTTCTTCAAGGTTTGTTCCGGCCGGAATTGAACAACCAATGGCCGGGCAAGGAATTTTGGTAGTCAACGTTTCCAGTGATAAGGCTGGAGGAGCGCTGGTTTCCGGAAGCACGGTGCGCGTTCAGAACAGTGAGACCGGTTTTGACGAGACTCACAGTACTGACAGCATCGGCAGGCTCTTGCTTCTAGGTCTTCCTGAAAGCCTGAATAAATACCAAATTACTCTTACAAAAAGCGGCTATGAAACTGTTTCTACCGCGCCGCCTTATCCGGATTCGCTCTATAACCCTGTCCATGAACATGCCTCGGTTATATCCGGTGCTATAAACACTATCGACATTTTTCAAAACGAATTGTCCGATTTAAGGGTGATTACGCAAAATTATGCGGATCAGCCGGTCGGCGGCATCGACTTTCATCTAAAAGGCGGAAAGCAGATAGGGACTGAGAATATAGTTCCTAATAATCCAATTTACAATTTTGATGCGGATGATGATACGGGCGCAGGCGGAGAAAAAAACCTTGAAGATATAAGCCCGGGGCAATATGAATTCACGCTTTTGGAATCAGGCTATAAAGTTATAGGAACGAATCCTGCTGCTAGTTTCTTGCTTTTGCCGGGCGAAGCCAAGACGCTTACCGTGAAGGTCAGTCCTGAAAACGTAACCGCGCTTTTGGTCAAAACAATCCGGAGTGATGACGGATCTACTGTCTCCGGAGCCAATGTTCATCTGACTAATGCCTCGGGCTATGACGTTACTCTTATTGGCGGGGAAGATGGGTTGGTGTTTTTTCCTGATACTGTCGAGTCTTCTTTTGCAAACGGAGTATATGATTTATCAGTTTCCGCCGATAACTATGAAAATTATTCCAGCCAAGTGACGGTGGATACCGGCAATCTCAAGGAAGAAGTAGTTTCACTCACGCCGATTATTTAAAGAAAGCTTCAATGTATGAAAAAAAATCGGCAAAAATATATAGGCATAACACTGGTGGAAACACTAATCGCCATCGCCATTTTTTCTTTAGGAATGGAAGGTTTTACTTTGCTTTTTACCAGATCGTGGCGCCAAAACGCTTATGTGCTTGAAATGGGGCAGACGGCTATGGCCGTTTCCAGGGGAGTTAATGAGATGGTGGGGTACATTCGCGAGGTGCGCCAAGGGGAAAATGGCGCTTATCCTGTAGTATCGGCTAATGGCAACGATTTGGTGGTTTTTTCCGATTACGACCGGGATGGAGCAGCCGAAAGATTGCATTTTTATCGCAGCGGCAGTGATGTTGTTATGGGTATCCGGGAACCCTCCGCCGGTTTTCCTGTTACGTATGCCGCCGGCGACCAGGAAACGCGCGTTATTGCCGTAAGAATTGTCAACGAAGTTTCCAACCCGATTTTTGCTTATTATGATTCAGATTATCCGGAAGACAGCGTCAATAACCCCATTTTGACTCCGGCTGTGGCACCAAACGTAAGATTGATTCGGGTAACTCTTCACATGAATATCGATCCTAATCGCGCGCCGGACAATATCATAATTCAATCTTTTGCCGAGATGAGAAATTTAAATGACCATGATCGGTTCGGGTTGTAAATTTACGAACTACGAAATGAATACGAAATACGAAAATACGAAAATTAAAAACAGAACCAACTTCAAAGGTTCGGCGTTGGCGTATGGCTTGGTTATTATGGCGATAGTTTTGATTTTACTTACCTCCATTTTGACCTATGTGTCTTCTCAAATAAGATTCAGCTTCAATCGGGTGGAGAGGGAAAAAGCTTTTCAAATCGCGGAAGCCGGAGTCGGTTATTATCGCTGGTATCTGGCCCATGCCACGGACGGCATGAACACGGCTCAACTGAAAGCCTTTTGGGGGGATAGTGATACCCTGGGAGTTTCCGGTTCATATGAAGAGAATTACAAGGATTCAGAAACAGGGGAGATCATTGGAAAATATGTGATAGAGTTGGAGGTGCCTGACTCAGGTTCTACTATAGCCTATGTAACTTCTACCGGATCGACCATCAAAACTCCCGATTTGGCGAGAAAAGTACGGGTCAGATTCCGCCGCCCTTCCTGGAGCGAATATATGTGGGTGATTGACGATTTTGTCGCTTTTGGAGATGACGCGGAGGTGTACGGCAAAGTCCACTCCAATTTCGGAATTCGCTTTGACGGCGTGGCGCATAATGTTGTTTCCGCTTTGCCTGCTCGCTTCAATGATTCATCTCACGGAGGCAGCTCTTTGGATTTCGGAGTGCATACTCATAGCGGAACTGACGATCCTTTTGCTCCTGCCTATCCCTGGGCAGAAGGAACCGTTCCTGAACGTTCGGATGTTTTTGAGGCCGGCCGCCAATTTCCGGTGCCGGAAGTCAGCTTTAGTGGTGTTCTTACCGACTTGGGAAATATGAAAAATGAGGCGCAGGCTCCGGGCGGAGCAACTATTAACAGCTGCACGACCACCGGATGTTATTTCAACTATGACACTGACGATGATGAAGGAAAAAGGATTATTCTGAAAAATAACGGCGAGTTTGATATTTGTACGGTGGCCAGTCGTCATCCATCCGCTTTTCATCCCACCAGTTATAGAAGAAATACCGGTACCAATACTTGCAGTTCTTGCGGTGGTAATAATTGCACGCGGACATTCACGATTCCCGATGATGGGATTATATTCGTCGAAGGAAATGTTTGGGTGGACGGGACGGTGGATGGCAAAAAAATAACCATCGCCGCCGCCAATTTGCTGGGAGGAGATCCGGCCGATATCTTCATTGGACTGGGCAATATACGTTATACCGACTATAACTGTGAGAACATCATCGGGCTGGTAGCACAAAGGAATATTACGGTCATCAGAGATTGTCCTGATGATTTTGTGATAGACGCGGCGCTTATAGCGCAGTCCGGAAAGATAAGCCGGGGAAATTATTCGCTTAACAAGAGTACCCTGACATTTAACGGCGCCCTGGCGTCATATCTTCAACCTTATTTCAATACAGGGAATAATGGGTTTGGCGTCAGAAAATATAATTTTGACAATAACTTGCTCTATTGTCCGCCGCCGTATTTTCCCACCGGCACGGAGTATTCCATAGATTTGTGGGAAGAGCTATAATTAGAAACAGAAGAAAACAGAATAAGACAGAATGACACAGAATGAAAAAGGACGGTGCAAAAAAATTCCGTGTCGTTCTGTAGTTTCTGTGTAATTTTGTGAATTTATATGGGGTTTTGGAATAAAAAAATAATCAATTTTGAAGACAGGTTTTTCGGGCTGGATCTTTCCGATCTTTCAGTTAAGGTTTTTCAAATGGAAAAAAACGGAAAGGTCGACAAAATAAGAAGCTTTTGTTCTCTGGATATTCCCGAAGGTTATATCGAAGACGGAAGGATGATCAACAAGGAAAAGGTGGCCGAAATTATAAGAGACGCGGTGAAAAAAGCCGGTCCTGAGAAAATCAATACCCGAAAAGTTATCTGTTCCATTCCGGAATCGAAAGCGTTTTTACGGATAATAAGCGTTCCCAAGATTGAAAAAAAAGAAGCCGGCGAAGCTATAAAATGGGAAATCGAAGCCAACATTCCGCTTTCAGTTGATCAGGTTTATTTCGACTGGCAATTCTTGGAGGAGATTGAGGGAAAGCAAAACGTTTTAACGGTAGCTGTTTCCAGGGAAATTATTGATGACACGGTTTCTGTCTTGGAAGGAGCCGGTTTGGAAGTTTACGGGATGGAAATAGAATCCGTCGCCAGCGCCAGAAGCCTGATTGCCCAAAATTCCCCCGAGGAAGGCAATTTTCTGATGGTTGATTTGGGGGAGAAAAAAACCAGCTTCATTATAACGGAAGGAAATATTCCTTATTTTACCTCCAGTATTCCTTTCTCTTCCCAGGGCATTACCGATGTCATTTCCAAAAGTCTGGGAGTCGAAAAAAAGGAAGCGGAAAAAATAAAAATCAGCCAGGGAATCGAGCATTCTTTCGAAAATAGTTCCATTTTCAATTCCGTGAAGCCCCTCCTGGAAAATTTATCCGGTGAAATTGAAAAAACCGTCGACTTTTACAAAAGCATGTCGGGAGAAAAAAAAGATATACAAAAAATAATTATGTGCGGAGGAGGATCGAATTTGAAAGGAATGGCTTCCTATTTGACAACCAGGCTGTCTCGGGAGGTTGTTATTGGGGATCCTTGGACTAATTTCGATTTAGGAAATAACCTTCCGCCAATCAATAAAGAAAGCTCGATCCGCTACAGCACGGCGGTCGGTTTGGCCCTTGGAGCTCAAAAAGACTATGGAACTGAAAATTAATCTCATTCCCGACTACAGAAAAGAAGAGATAAGGATTTCCAAAAGATGGAGGCTTGTTTTGGGGCTTGGCTTGGCGTTGTTTTTTATGGCAATTATTTTTTTTGCGGTTCTTTTCGGATTCGGTTACGCGCTAAGCTCGGGTTTGCGGACTGTTTCTGACGATTCAAAAGAGGAAACTGATCATGATCGGCACCAATTAATTGCCGAATATGACGAGCGGTTTGAAAAAATCAATAGCCAAGTCTTAAACGTAATCGCCATAGACAGCGGCCAAATATATTGGTCGCGTTTGTTTGAAAATATCAGCCGGGAAGCAGCGCCTGGAATTAAAATAACAACCCTGTCCACCAAAGATTACGCGGTATTTATGACGGGCGAAGCCGATAGCCGGGATGATCTGATATCCTTTAAAGAAAAACTGGAGAAAAACAGTTGTTTCGCGGAAATTATTTTACCCCTCTCTAACTTGGTGTCCAAAGAAAATATCGCTTTTCAAATGGATTTAAAGGTAAGAGAGAATTGCGTGAAGAACAAATGAAGAATTTTTTAATTAAAAACAAGATTTCAATAACAGTTTCCTTCTATCTTTTGGGAATATTCTTATTGTTGCGTTTCGCGACAATTCCTTACATAAACGGCTTAAAGAGTCGGGCGGACAGCATCCAGGAAAAAATTATTGATAATCGGATGGAAGGCGATCGGCTTGAAGATATTCCCCGCATGGAAGAACTCTACGGAAACTATCTTAGCAATGAAAATTTTATCGATGTCATTCTCAATCAGAATGAGCAGTTGTCTCTCATAAAGAGCTTGGAAGATTTAGCGGAGAATACGGGGAATAAAATAAACTTGAAAGCGGAAGATTCCGAAAGCGCTTCACGGGCGAATAACGCGAAAAAAGCCGAAACAAAAAATAAAGATAAAGACAAAGAAGAAAAAAGCATTCTAGACAACTTGCCATACGACAGTTATTTCCCTATGGAAATAACGTTGGAAGGGGATTACCGCGGGTTGGTCAATTTCATTCGTAAATTGGAGAGCTTCAACTATTACGTTAATGTCATTTCAATAAGTTCCAAGAGCGTTATTCAGTCATCGGAAGACGGAGCTGTCGATCGCGACAGTTCGAGAAATATATTTATTTCTTCCGATTCCGTTTCCGCGGTTGAAGAGAAAAATGAAAAAGAGATTATAAACAGTGTTATAAAAGTCGTGGTTTATGTAAAGAAATGAAAAATTATTTTAAAAATTTTTCTCCAATCAGGATTGCAAAAGGAACCAACCCGCAGATTATTCTTGAAAGCTCCGTCAAGTTTTTTGAAAAAAAGGCCAGATGGTTCATTTTTGGCATCCTTTTTATTTTGACCGGTTTTTGCGTTTATTTCTGGTATTTTTTTATTTACCAGTCCCATTGGAGCGAAACCAGGAAGAAGGAATACGCCAAGACTAAGGAGAGGGGAGCAATCTTTGATGAAAACAGGTTTAACGGCGTAATCGAGGAAACTAAAAGAAGAAGATCGGATTACGACAGGGAATTCGAAGAGAGGGAAGATATTTTTAGATTAAAAAAGTAGCGATTTTTCTAGGAACAAAAAACAGCCTCGTCAAAACGGGGCTGTTTTTCTTTTGGGCGGATTTTTTTCGTGCGGGCTAATGGACGAAGTTGGAACGTATTTATGCTTAGACTTCGGAAAAATAACCATTAACCGAGCTGGGTATGAAAAGAATGAAGTATCATGTTAGGCATTCTTTATTCGAAATGAAATACTTGAATTTTTGGCCATTTAGCTTCCCAATTCTTTTTCTTTAATCGACTTTCGTAAATTTCTTTTTTGGAACGAAATGCTGGGGTGGGACAAACCCGAAGATTAACCAAATCATCAATTCCATTAGGAGCATTGATAATTACTTGGTTTTTCTCATCCAATTTCACAGCAATACTTGTTGCCGTTTCTGGCCATCTTGCCAAAGCGTCAGTTGAAGAAACATATGGATTATCGCCATTTGCAATATACATTCTTGCTTGATTTTTTACAGACCAAGGTAGGTTAGGAAGAAGTTTTTGAAGCTCATTTTCAAGTTTCTTTTCTGTACTTTCTTCCTTGTCTTCAGCATTAAAATAAATAACATCTATATCGGACAATGATGTTGAGTGATTAAAGTTGTGAAGATAGTCCCAAACTTTGTTGCGAACAAATCCCGCCCCAATCCACCAGTCTGGAAGATTGAGTGATTTTGCAGTTGCTAATACTTTCATCATCCATTGGTCATTTTCTACAAGCTGACAAATATCTTTTTCATTCAAATTTTTCATATATTTTATTTTACCATAACCATAAATTAATAGAAGCCGCTCCGGATGAGTCCGAAACGGCTTTTTTGTTCTGGCTGTCCAGTCATGCCTACTGTTTGTAGATGAGTTTCGGTTTGGAAACCGAGAACTCGCCATTCCAGACAAGAGGCAGACCATTGAGCAGACCCAGAGATTCCTGGTGAACCAGGTGCGAGAGTATCAGCAGGTCGTTCGGCAAAGTCTCGAGCGTATGTGACCGAATGACTTTTTCAAAAGCCAGGGTAAGACATTTATTGAGCTGTTTGTCGATTTCGTCTTTTTTCGACGCGTAGGCCAGTGCCGCACCTCGGTCGTTGGACAGACTCAGGTTTGCTTCAATGTTGGCAGTCACAGTAACGCCGTCGCTGGTTTTGGCTGTCAGTGTTTTGGCAAAAATTTTGTTATCACACTGAATCCATGTGACCGGTGCGAACGGGCTTGTTATGGCGTGGGTTGAGTCGATAGGAAGAACCATATTCCCAACTACCGCAATCTTGCCCAACGGAGGCTGGATGATTGTGGAGGAAACCATAGGGATGATTCCAAATAGCAGGGTGAGAATCAAAAGACAAGTCCTATCGAGTCCAGGCTCATCGGAGCTGTAGCGCTGTTTGTATTTTCCTTTCTCGAAGGCTTTCTGAAATGGGACTGTCGCCAATTCCCTAAAAATCCAGCCGAATTTTCCATACCAAAAACAACCATT
>MFSF01000009.1:14278-16963 GCA_001784815.1 Candidatus Moranbacteria bacterium RIFOXYA12_FULL_44_15 | reverse complement strand
ATCAAAGCCACTCTTGGATCGCAAACCTCTTTTCCGTCCAATCTTAACCTCACCCAAAACCAATATTTTTTAGGAATAAAAATCGGAGAAAACTCGGAGATGGTTCCCCGCAAGAAAATCAGTGCCAATCCCTTCTCCATTAACGCTATCAGCGCTTCTTCGCTCAACGGAGCAGTCGCGGGAACGGGAGCCGGTAACATTCCTCTTATCGGGACGGGAGGGAAAATAGATATCGGCCTTCTCCCGACCGGGGAAGAAGACAACCAACTGGTTCTTAGCAATGATCCCCGGCTCAGCGACACGACTTCCTTGTCTATCAGCGGCAGTCCCAAATACCTGACCGTTTCCGGGGAAACAATCACTCTCAAAAAGATAACTCTGGGCACGGACACCACCGGATCTCTAGCTCTCACTCAGGGCGGAACGGGACTGGCTTCCTATACTGCCGGAGATATGCTTTACTATTCCTCCGGCGGAGCTCTCTCCAAAATTACCATCGGAACAAACGGGCAAGTGCTGACCATTCAAAACGGAGTGCCTATTTGGCTGGACTCCGCCGCTTCCCAGGCGGAAACCGACCCGATCTTCCTGGCTTGGGACAAATCTACCGGTATCTCCATCACCGAATCGCAAATCAGCGATTTGGGCACATACTTAACAGGAGAAACTGATCCGGTGTTTTCCGCCAGCTCAGCTTTTGGAATTACCGGAACAAATATTACTAATTGGGGTACCGCCTACGGTTGGGGCAATCACAGCGGACTCTATGATTCCACCGGCACAGCCTCCGGACTTATTTCCACCCACCAGTCTACCTACAACCACAGTCTTATCGCCACCGCTTTGCAAAGTGAAACCGACCCGGTCTTCCTAGCTTGGGACAAATCCACCGGTATCTCCATCACTGAATCGCAAATCAGTGACTTGCAATCCTATCTCACCGCCGAAACTGATCCGGTCTTCGGCGCCAGCAGCGCGGCCGGGATTACCGGCACCAATGTTTCCAACTGGAACACCGCTTACTCCTGGAACAACCACGCCGGACTCTATGACACCACCGGCACGGCAGGGACAGCTGTCTCCACTCACGAGTCTTCCTACAATCATCTCAATTACAACACCGCCTACTCCTGGGGGAATCACGCGACTGCCGGATATCTGACAACGTACACAGAAACCGACCCCATCTTTTCTCTTTGGGACAAATCCACCGGCATCTCCATTACTGAAAGCCAGATCAGTGATTTCGGCACATACTTAACGGCCGAAACCGATCCGATCTGGACCACCGACAAAACCAGCTATTCCACGAAAGCCGTAGCCGACACGCTTTATCTGGGTCTGGGCGCCAAAGCGGCGGACTCGGATACTCTGGACGGGCATGATACCGGATATTTCCAAACCGCTCTGGGTTTTACTCCGTACAATTCCACCAATCCGGCCGGATATATTTCTTCTTATTTGGAAACCGATCCGGTCTTTGGAGCCAGCAGCGCGGCCGGGATTATCGGAACCGACTTGACCAACTGGAATAGCAAAGAAAGCGCCCTTACTTTTTCAACCGGCTTGACTCGGAATGTTAACACGATCACCGTCAACACTTCCCAAAACATCGACACCCTTTCTAATCTAATCGGCAACGGATTTGTCAAAACCTCCGGAGGAACAGGCGCTTTGAGCATTGATACGAACATCTATCTGACCGGCAATCAAGCTATTACGCTCTCCGGAGATATCGCCGGCAATGGAACAACTTCTATCCTGACAACCCTGCCCAATATCAATTCCGATATCGGCGCTTTCAACAATTTAACCATCAATGCCAAGGGCCAAGTGACTGCCGGCAGTAATGTCAGTTATCTTACTGCCGAGACTGATGCCGCTTTCACTGGCTGGTATAGCAGCGGCTCGCCCAGCCTGACTGATCTTACGCTCACCAATCAATTGATCTCCACTCTGGCTGACGGGACAACGCCGATGCAAATTACTTCCACCACCAAAGTCGCCAATCTCAACGCCGATCTTTTGGACGGTTTTGATTCCTCGGCTTTCGGTGACGCCACGGCGGCCAACCAGACCACCATTCTTTCCCGCATCGGAACCGCGGCGGACGGCGCGGCCATGGACACGACGCTTTTCGCGGGACAGCAAATGATTTCGGACACACTCGGAACAAACGATGCCGACAATACTTTTGACTCCTCCAGCGTGGTCGCGAACGCAGACGGGAGTGTCATTGAAAGGCTGGAACAAATCCAATCCGACTCAAGCTTTAAATGTGGCGAAGACACCATTACTGACGCGGATAGCAATGCTTACGCCACGGTTCAAATCGGAACTCAATGCTGGCAAGCCAGCAATATGCGAACGACTAAATATCCCGGCGGCGCGAGTATCACTCGAGGACCGACCGGCGCTACTTGGGACGGAACCGATCACGCCTATTACGCTTATCCGCCCAATGTCGGCAATACCGCTGAAGAAAATGACGGATTTAAGAATCTGGGCTATGTCTATCAATGGAGCGCGGCTATGAACGGCTCCACTACCGAAGGCACTCAAGGGATTTGTCCGACCGGCTGGCATATTCCGACCGATGCCCAGCAGCACATTTTGGAAGCCTTTCTGGCCGACGGCACTGACGATTGCAGCGAATCGAGAAGCAGTGCCTGGGGGTGCAATTTA
>MFSF01000009.1:0-14260 GCA_001784815.1 Candidatus Moranbacteria bacterium RIFOXYA12_FULL_44_15 | reverse complement strand
GCTAACGGAATGAGCAAATTTAATGCGCCCTTGGCAGGCGGCCGTGGTGCCACTGGCGCGTTCGTCAATCGCGCGACGAACGCCTCCTTCTGGTCGTCGTCTCAGTCAGGCTCCAGTGCGTGGGACTCGGTTCTTGTTTTCAAGCCTTGCCACGGTCTACCGGGGCGCAGGTTCCAAGGCGGGCGGGTTTTCGGTGCGCTGTCTCAAGGATTGACTATTTGACAATTTGACTATTATCTGAACCACTGATTATCACTGATTAAAATGATTTCACTGATGGATAAATACATAAATAACAAATATTACAAATCCGACATAACCGGAAAAGTAATCGGTTGCGCGCAAAAAGTTCATCGTTTTTTGGGTAACGGTTTTCAAGAAGTAATTTATCAGCGAGCATTAGAAATAGAATTTAGCAAAGAAGATTTAAAATTTGAAAGAGAAAAAGAAATGGATATTTTCTATGAAGATGCTTTAATCGGCAACAGAAGAGTGGATTTTCTTGTTGATAGGGATATTATGGTTGAACTCAAAGCCATTACAAAGCTTGAAGATGTAAATGTGGCACAGCTGATAAACTATATTGAGGCCTATAAAGTCAGGATTGGATTATTGATCAATTTCGGAGCTAAAAGTTTAGAAGTCAGAAGGTACATCAAATAAGACCACTGATTTCACTGAAGGTGAAATCTATAATTTATAATCACGTGCAATCAGGAAAATCACGTGATAATCAGTGGTTCAGACATATGGCTCTCTATTATCATCTTCCGGTGTATAAAGCCAGTTACGATTTGCTCTTGGCGATATTTTTGTTGACCAAAAATTTTTCCCGAGAATATAAATATACCATCGGAGAAGATCTGAAAAAGACAGCGGCTGAAATGATTTTGAATATCTACCGCGCCAACAGCGCGGCAGCGAAAAAAGAAATCATACAAAAAGCCAGGGAAAATTTGGAAGTAATCCGTCTTTACACAAGACTGCTCAAAGATTTGAAACAAATTAGCGCTGAAAAATTGATTCAAGTGAATGAACTGATTGAATCGGTCTCAAGGCAAACAGCCGGATGGCAAAATTCAAGCAAATAAAGTCATAAAATCATGTTTCGGCCGGAATCATTTGCCGCCATGGCGCAAGTGAGTGAGCCGTTTCCTATCCAATAATACTCTGGCTGGAAAAAAGAGAGGGCCAGAAATAAATTTTTTGCGTTCCGCCCTAGGAACACAAGAAGAAGTGAGTGATTATTCAAACAGCGCTCCCTTGGCAGGCAACCGCAATACCACTGGCGCGTTCAACAATCGCGCGACGAACGCCAACTTCTGGTCGTCGTCTCAGTCAGGCTCCAATGCGTGGAACCGGAACTTGAATTCAAGCAATGCCACGGTCAACCGGAACACAAATTCCAAGGCGAACGGATTTTCGGTGCGCTGTCTCAAGGACAGGGAAATTTATATCGTAGAGACGAGGCACTGCCTCGTCTCTACAGCGGGGAAAAATAAATTTATGGTCGATAATTATTCGCAGCTCAAGCTGGACCTGTTCCGCGCCTATTACGACGCGCGAAAAAATAAACGCAATAAACTGAACTCGTTGGCCTTCGAAATCGATTATGAGAAAAAGTTGCTGGAATTGGCGGACGAAATTTGGAATCGGCGCTATTCACCCGGGCAAAGCGTTTGTTTCATATCTCATAAGCCGGTCAAGAGGGAAATTTTCGCGGCATCGTTTCGCGACCGAGTTGTTCATCATCTGATTTACAGTTATATCAATCCTATTTTCGAAAGGCTCTTCATAAATGATTCCTACAGCTGTCGGCCGGGCAAAGGCACTTCATACGGCATCAAAAGACTTGACCATTTTATCCGCTCTTGCTCGGAAAATTATAAAAAAGACTGTTATATTTTGAAACTGGATATTAGAGGTTATTTTATGTCCATTAACCGCAAAATACTCTATGATAAGATTGAAGAAGTTCTGTGTAAGCACGAGAGAGAGAGAGAGAGAGAGAGAGAGAGAGAGAGAGTAAATTCCGCCCTGATTTACTTTTTGACTTGATTGGAAGAATAGTTTTTTATGATCCAACCAAAAATTGCCGGATAAACGGGAAAAGAGAGGATTGGGTCGGATTGCCAAAATCAAAAAGCCTGTTTTTCGCCAAAAAAAATTGCGGACTGCCGATTGGCAATCTGACCTCGCAACTTTTTGGGAATATTTATCTCAATGATTTCGATCATTTCCTCAAATGCAAGCTTGGCTGCAAGCACTATGGACGCTATGTGGATGATATTGTCATAATTCATCAGGACAAGATATTTCTTAAGGCTGTTATTGTTAAAGTGAAAGACTATCTTTTTAGCGAGCTCGGTCTCGATCTGCATCCTAATAAAATTTATTTTCAGCATTATTCCAAAGGGGTGAAATTTCTGGGTGTCGTTTTGAAGCCGTATCGATCGTATATCGCCAATCGGACTAAAGGCAATTTTTATGCTAAAATTCAAGCATGGAACAATCTGCTGGCGGCATCCGGCAATAAGCTGGAAAATGAACAAGTCAAAGAAATCATTGCCTGCGCGAATTCATATCTGGGACTTTTGAAACATTGCAAGACCGCGAAACTGCGGCGCAAAATACTCAATCATTTTTCGGTTTATTTTTGGAATTACGCGCGGATTGAAGGTGGAATTTTGAAAAAAAGACTAGCAAAGGATTTCGAGGAGAAGGCTCTTGACGTATGCTAAAGTATAATTTAGTATATTAGTATAATTTGCTAAACTATGGTTTATATGAATAAGGCTCAAATCATCGAAATTTTGGCATATTGGAATTCGTGGGGAGACGAAAGGGAAACGGGAATAGAAAGAGAGGGATATGTGAAAGAGCTGCTAAGACAAAAGGACATAAAAGAAGTTTCCATAGTTTCCGGAATAAGGCGTTCCGGAAAATCTACAATTTTGCTTCAGGTTTTAAAAAAAGCGATAGCAGCGGGACTTCCCAAAGAGAATACGCTTTATGTCAACTTTGAGGAGCCGGCTTTCGCGCCGCAACTGAAATTGGAATTCCTTTCAGAAATACTGGATGCTTATTTGGAAAAATTCAGTCCCCAGGGAAAGATATTGATAGTTTTGGACGAAGTGCAATATGTCGCCGGATGGGAAAAATTTGTCCGGGGACTGCATGACCGGGGAGAAAAGATAAAATTCTACATTACTGGCTCATCTTCCAAGCTGCTTTCCGCGGAATATGGCGCGGCGCTTACCGGCAGAATTTATACTAACGAAATATTTACTTTAAGTTTTAAAGAATTTTTAGTTTTTAAGAACAAAGAAGAACTGCTTAATTTTACCATCGGGAAGGGAGCGCCGGCGCTGCGAAATCAATTTATGGAATACCTGAAGTACGGCGGGTTCCCGCAGGTTGTTTTAAGCGCGAAAGTTCAGGATAAGTTGCAACTTTTGAAAGATTATTATTCTTCCATCATCGAAAAAGACATCATGCAGAGATATGAAGTGAGAGATATTAAAAAGATAAAAGAATACTATATTAATTTAGTAACAAATATCGCTGCCAATTTTTCCGGCTATCGGGCGGAAAAAACCCTGGCCATTTCTCAGCCGACCGCCAACAAATTTTTCAGTTATGCTGAAGAAGTCTTTCTTATCCAGGGAGTTAACTTGTTTGATTATTCCTATTTAAAGCAAAAAGCCAATCCAGAAAAGGTGTATGTCATTGATCCTGGGATTTATCGGGCGGTGTCTTTCCGGTTTAGTGAAAATCTGGGCAGGATTTTTGAGAATTTAGTTTTTTTGGAATATCGTCGAAAAGTCGAAGATATTTTTTATTGGAAAGGTAAAAATGAAGTTGATTTTCTGCTTCGCGAAGGGAATAAGATTAGGCGGGCGGTAAATGTTTGTTGGGAGTTGAACGATGATAACAGGGAACGGGAAATTGCCGGATTGCTGGAAGCGATGGAAAAATTTAAGCTTAAGCGGGCCGAGATTATCACAATGAGTTATTCGGAAGAAATCAAGGTGAAAGGCGGAAAAATCATAATAAAGAACTATTTGGAAGAATTTTTGGGAAAATAAATGCGTCCTAAATTCATGCAAATTATATATGCTGCAAATATATGTTTGATTAATTATCAAACTATTATCCAACTTGACTTATATTTTGGTTGGCAAGAAGAAATTGATATAATCACTCAAAAAAATATGCCAGCAAAAAAACATCATTGATTTCCGACATCCGCTATTAGGGCAAGGGTTAGCAGGAGGTGCCGGAAAGTTAAAGTTTGACAAGTATAAAATAATCAGATAATATTATACTTATTAAGTATAAAATAATCAGATAATTTTGATAAAATGCTTTATAAAAGGGATATACTGGAAAAAATTAAAAAGGTTATCTTTAGGGATGAGTTTATCATTCTCAGCGGCGCCAGGCAAACCGGAAAAACTTCGGTCCTGTTAATGTTGAAAGATTTTTTGGAAGAAAAAGGAGCCGACTGCTACTATTTCAACCTGGAAAATCCTCAATATCTGGCACTGTTCAATGAACATCCTTTTGGGGTGCTTGAGCTGATTAAGGAAAAAAAAGTCAAACAATATATTTTTATCGACGAGATTCAATATCTGGATGATCCTAGCCGTTTTTTGAAATTACTTTATGATGAAAAGAGAGAGAAAATTAAGGTAATTTGCAGCGGTTCCTCTTCTTTCTATATTGATAAAAAGTTTCGTGATAGCCTGGCTGGGAGAAAATTTCTTTTTGAACTCTTTCCTCTTGGCTTTGAAGAATTTCTTGTTTTCAAAAAAGAAGAGGAATTGTTGCAAAAGAAGAAAAAGAAGCTGACTGTCTATTATCAAGAAAAGCTAGCCAATCTGTGGCAGGAATATGTTACTTACGGAGGCTATCCGAAAGTTGTTCTGGCGCAAAACGAAGAAATGCGCCGTATGGAATTGGAAGAGATCGGGCTATCCTACATAAAAAAAGACATTGTTGACGCCGGAATCCGGAACCAGGAGAAATATTTTGCTTTGCTGCGAATGCTGGCTGAGCAAACCGGCCAGTTGGTTAATACGCAAGAATTGGCCGGTGCTTTGGGGGTGGCGCACAAGACTGTCGAAGAGTATCTGTATGTTATAAAAAAATCATATCAAGCGGCGTTTATCAGGCCTTTTGCCAAAAATTTTCGAAAAGAATTAGTGAAAATGCCGAAAGTGTATTTCTATGATATGGGATTGCGTAATTTCTTTTTGGGAAATTTTGATCCTATTCATCTTCGACTGGATAAGGGGGCAATGGCTGAAAATGTCTTTTTTCGGGAGCTTTTGAAGGAAAAAAAGGAGGTTGATAAAATAAAATTTTGGCGCACGCAAGATGGACAGGAAGTGGATTTTGTTTCTCAAAAGGAGGCTTGGGAAATAAAATACAACGATAAGAAGAAACGCGCTAGCCGCTATGGCCGATTTGGCGAGCTTTATCCGGAGATCAAACTGGCGGTTGTTTCCTTTGATGACATTTTGGAAAAGTTTTATAAAATTTAAAAAAAATCTCATTTAGAGAACTCAAAAAAATATGCTAGCAAAAAAAACATCATTGATTTCCGACATCCGCCTGGATCAAGAGCGGGTGGTCGACCTCGTTCCGACAAGGGCCAAATCAGACCCCCAGAAATATTTTTCCAAACGAATCGCCATCTTGTTAGTTCTGGTTGCTGTTATATTTGCTTGTTCTCCCTATACCATCTCCCGTCTGGTTACCAATGCTGAAGACCCCGCAATCCTTTTGGATAATCCGGAATATCAAAAAGATGAAGAGGAACTTCAAGCGTTATCTCAGCAAGAAGAGCAAATCACCCAGGAGCTGGCAGTTATAGAGGTGGAATTGGCTAAAAAAGAAAAAGCGGTTTTATCCGCTGATTCAATGGAATCCTTGGAATCGGAATCTTCCGCTCCGGCTTTTGATCCGGCTATCGCCCCTACGACAGTAAAATTGCAAGTCAGTTTGGAAAATGGAGGAGCGCCGGATTTCTCCGTTCGCGCCTATTTCGTAGCGGTGGGAGGAAAGAAGTTTGAAGCCGAAATGGGCCCAGATGGCCGAATTTCGGCCGAGCTCAATATGGGCCGCTATAACATCGAATTGGAAACGGGAGATGAAAGTTACCGCGTCAAAGGAGACGCCCCGGCTTTTGTCATTCCCTCCAATGAAGAACGGGATCTGGGAATAGTTTATCTGACGAACAAATAACAATCGCGAATGAGAAATGATTTTTCCAAAAATCAGGTTGTCGATTTGAGAAGGCCGCTTGGCAAAATACCCGATGAAAGCAAGGTGGCGTTTTTAAAGGAATATTTTCGGCGTTTTAGGTTCAGTTTGAAATTTTGGTTGGTCTTGATTTGCGCTCTCATTTTTATTTCCACGCTTTTTCTTTTTCTCAAAGGATATTTCCCTTTTAGTATCCAGAGATCGAATCAAAATATATACCAACTGCCCCAAAAAGCAATTCCGCGTGGGCTCAATTTGGTGTTTTATGCCGACGGATACGAGTCTTGGGACGAGTTTAATTCCGATGTTGATTCTTTGACGCGCAATATCAAAAAGGTCGAACCTTGGAAAGCGTATGAACGATTTAATATTTATCGGATCAATCCGGGGAAAGAAGCGGATTTTTGCCGGGTGAAAACGGAAAATGAAAGAAAACCGGTTTTGCGCTGCGAGGAGAAAATCAACCGATATTTTGAACAACTGGAACTTTCTCGGGCCAAATTCATTGTTCTTTCCCGAAAAGATTTCCAATCCTGGGCGAATGTTTCCCGTCTGCAGGATTCCGGCGTTTTTTTCAGTCTTCCTCAAAAGCTGGAACCAGCCACGGAAGTTCCCCACAGCTACTTGATGTTGCATCTTTTGGGTCACGCTTTCGGGCTCAAAGACGAAGAAAAATTCGTCATTGCCAAAGCGGAAGGGGAACCGCATGAACCTAATGGGCCAAATTGCGCGCCAGACAAGGAAACAGCCGAAAAATGGTGGGGAGATTTGGCCGAGAGCCGCTCGGACAGAGTCGGCTATTTCAAGACTTGCGCCGGCTCGGAAGATTACGTAAGACCGACCGAATCATCACTTATGAACCTGGCCGATCTGGAAAAATTCATCCCCGACTACGGTCCGGTTTCCGAGAGATATCTTCGAAAAATTCTGGACTATTGTTTTTCGGAAAGCAAAACCGGATATGAATCGGACTCGGATTTTTTTAAACAATATCCGGAGCTTAAGAAATGCTTGGAGTGAAATTGCTCCTTGCGGCAGTTGTGGTATAATCAACAGATAAAAAATAGATAATAAATTCCGCCTTGTTAAGTAATTTTTCCTGCGGAAAAATAATTTTGTCTGCTAGCGGGCAAAATTTACTAAACAGGGTAAAATCCTATGTCGAAAATTAAAAAAGTTTACGCGAGGGAAATTTTAGATTCACGTGGAAATCCGACGGTGGAAGTGGAAATTGAATTGGAATCGGGAATAAAAACAACGGCAGCGGTGCCAAGCGGCGCTTCGACAGGAAAGCATGAGGCGTTGGAATTGCGGGATAAAGATTCCAATCGTTACAACGGCTTGGGAGTTTTGCAAGCGGTGGAGAATGTCAATGAGAAAATCTCGAAAGCTATTCAGGGTATGGAAGTTTCCGAGCAACGGACGATTGACGGAAAAATGATAGAACTTGACGGCACGGAGAACAAATCCAATCTGGGAGCTAATGCTATTTTGGGAGTGTCTTTGGCGGCGGCTCGCGCGGCGGCTATTGAAAAAAATATGCCTCTGTATGAGTACATCGCGAAAAGTTTTAAGCTACGAGCCGCGAGTTTCAAGCTTCCCATCCCCATGTTCAATATTATCAACGGCGGACAGCACAGCGACTCGGGGCTTTCCATCCAGGAATATAAAATTGTTCCGGCGGGGATCAAATCATTCAAAGAACAACTGCGCGCCGGGTCTGAAGTTTTCCATAAACTGGCGGAAATCCTGAAAGAAAACGGTTACAGCGTGTCGGTGGGGGACGAGGGCGGGTTCGCCCCGAAACTGGAAAGCAACGCCCAAGCCTTGGAGTTGATAAACCTGGCTATTGAAAAGGCTGGGTATAAAAAAGGAAAAAAAGTCAGCATCGGCATCGACGCGGCGGCGAATTCTTTTTTTGACGAAAGCGAAGGCAAATATATTTTCAAGCCGGAAAACGCGAATCTGACCCGCGAAACGCTGGTGAATATTTACGGCGAGTGGGTGGAAAAATATAACGTCATTTCGGTGGAAGACGGGTTGGCGGAAGAGGACTGGGAAGGTTGGAGCGCGATGAACGAAAAATTGGGAGAACGAATTATGCTCATTGGCGACGATCTTTTAGTGACAAACGTCAAGAGGCTAAAAATAGCGATTGAAAAGAAGGCGTGTAATTCGGTGCTCATCAAAGTCAATCAAATAGGGACGCTTTCAGAAACGGTCGATTGCATAAAGCTGGCCAAGAAGAATAAGATGAAAACGGTTATCTCGCATCGCAGCGGGGAAACCACTGACGATTTCATTTCCGACTTGGCGGTTGGAACCGGCGCGGACTATATGAAATCCGGGTCATTGTCGCGAGGAGAAAGAATTTGCAAATACAATCGGTTGTTGAGGATAGAAGAAAGTCTGAACCACTGATTAGCACTGATTTTCACGTGAGAACACATGAGTGGTTTTACCCCCTCTCCCGTAATCGGGAGAGGGCTGGGGAGAGGGCACATTCGCAATCGTTGCTTAGAGCCCTCTCTGTCGCGAGTACGCGACATCTCTCCCGAGTACGGGCGAGAAGGATAAGAGTGCGTTTATGTACTAATCAGTGGTTCTGACAATTATGTCTAAACAAAAACCTCTCACCCTCCTAGTTATCCTTGACGGTTTTGGCGTCGCGCCGCCGTCGCGGGGAAATGCTATTACTTTAGCCAAAACTCCGGCGTTTGACCGGCTGTTTGATTTGTATCCATCGGGCGTTTTGGGAGCGACTGGAATTGATGTAGGATTGCCGGACAATAAGATGAGCGGGTCGGAGTCAGGGCATATGAATATAGGGGCGGGCAGGATTGTCAAACAGGATTCTTTCTATATTACCGAAAGCATAAAAGACGGGAGTTTTTTTATGAACCCCGCTTTGGTTGGGGCGGTAAAACACGTGAAAGAGTGTCGGAGCAAATTCCACGTGATGGGACTGATGGGAAACGCGGACAGTCCGCATAGCGACCCGGAACATTTCCGAGCCATTCTCAAATTGACAAAAAAAAACGGAATCGAGGAAGTTTATTGCCATCTTTTTACCGATGGAAGGGATTCTTACCCTCAATCAGCGCTGGAACATCTTGAAAATTTTAAAAGAATAATGCGGGAGGAGGGTATTGGAAAAATTGCCACAATTTCCGGAAGGTTCTACGCCATGGATCGGGCGAAAAATTGGAAACGGCTGACCAAGGCCTATGACACCATGGTTTTTTCCCGCGGGGAAAGCGCGCCAAATGCCGAAGAAGCAATCAAGGTGGCTTACGAAAAAAACCTGACGGATGAATATATTTTGCCGACTTTCATCGTGGAAAACGGAAAACCGGTGGTTAAAATTTCAGGAAACGACGCAGTGGTTTTTTATAATCTGCGTTCCGACCGGGCGCGCCAATTTACCAAACTTTTTGTGGCGCTTAACAAAGAGCGGATAATAAAAGACGATATGCCGACTCTCGACAAATTGGAAAATCTGTATTTCATGGCGATGACGGATTTTGGTCCGGACTTGGATATCCACACGGCGTACAAAGGAATAACATTAGAGGCGACTTTACCGATGGTCTTGGGAAATCTCAAACAGTTCTATGTCGCCGAGTCGGAGAAATTCGCCCACGTAACATATTTTTTGAATGGCGGTTACGCCGATCCGGTGGATGGCGAAGATCGGATGGAAATAAAATCCCAGGCAGTTGAAAATTACGCCCAAGTTCCCGAGATGTCGGCCGGACTCATAACCCAAGAAATTTCCCGGCGGTTGAGCGGCGGAGCTTATGACTTTATAGCCGCGAATTTTGCCAATGCCGATATGGTGGGGCATACCGGCGATCTCAAGGCGACTGTCAAGGCGGTGGAATGTTTGGACGAGCAGATAAAAAGCTTGGCGAAAATAGTTTTGAAGATGGAAGGGAATTTGATAATAACGGCGGATCATGGCAACGCGGACGCGATGGTGGATCCGTCGTCTAGCCAGCCCAACACGTTTCATACCAAAAATCCGGTACCGTTTCTTTTGGCAAGCGACAAGTTCAAAAACAAAAAAATCGCGAGCGGCGGAGTGCTGGGAAACATCGCGCCGACGATTCTGGAAATGATGGAAATTGAAAAGCCCAAGGTCATGAACAAAAATTCGCTGATAAAATAGGAACTTACGTGTTTGCGGACATCCGATGTCCTTTGGTCGCTGAGGCAGTTGGACATCGGATGTCCAAAGCGGCAAACGCGTAAGTTCTAAAAATAATTTTTTAAAACATAAAAATTACATGAGCAAAATCATTTGCGTCGGGTCGGCTTGCAAAGATATATTTATGCCGACAAACGAGGGAGAAGTAATTGAAACCCCGGAAGACTTAACCAGTCAAAGGAAGATATCTTTTGAGTTGGGAGCAAAGTATGCCATCAAGGAACGCTTTGAAACGCTTGGCGGTTGCGCGGCCAACGTGGCTTCCGGAATGGCTAAATTGGGAGTAGATTCAGAGTGTGTCGCTCAGGTGGGAAATGACGTGAACGGGATTTGGATCAGGGAAGAGCTTCGCAAAAGCGGCGCGGGACTGGAAATGATGCAAATAAAAGAAGGAGACAAAAGCGATTTGTCGGCAATCATCGTGGATGAGGCGAGCGCTGACCGGACAATTTTTTCCAATAAATGTTCTTCGGGAAAACTGGAGTACGACAAAGAGAAAATGAAAGAAGCGGATTGGATTTTTATCGGCGACATCCATGGGGAATGGGAGGAAAATTTGGAGGAAATAATCCAGTTAGCCAAAGATGACGGCAAGCGCGTCGCTTTTAATCCCCGCGAAAAAAATATCCACGAAAACGCGGCGGAGATAATCCAAGCGATAACCTTCGCGGAAATCGTATTTGTCAATAAAGACGAAGCGATCGAGATAGTGAAAGCTATGGGAGAAAATTTTTCCGACGCCGATCTCAACAACGAAGAATTTTTGGTCAAAGAACTCAAAAGCCTTGAGCCGAAAGTAGTGGCGCTTACCAACGGGAAGAACGGCGCCTGGGTTTTGGAAGAGGGCGGCAAGATGCTGTTTGCCAAAGGAATAAGCGTTTCGGCGGTTGATTCTACCGGTGCCGGCGACTCTTTTCTTTCCGGATTTTTGGCGGCTTACATCAAGGAAAAGGATTTGACTGAGTGTTTGAAATGGGGAATCGCCCTTTCCGCCAGCGTCGTCCAGCATTACGGCGGAATCGAGGGCTTGCTCTCCGAGGACGAACTCCTCAAAAAAACGGAAGAAGTAGAAGTCAAGGAAATAATGGCAGAGCAATAATTTTGTTATGCAACAGAGGTGTATGAATTTAGAAAAACTTTTTAATCCAAAATCCATCGCGATTGTCGGTGCGTCAGAAGAAGATGGAAAGGTGGGGAATGTAATCACGAAAAATTTATTGAACCTGGGTTACGCGGGCGAGGTGTTTTTGGTGAATCCGAAGCGCGAGGAAATTTTAGGGGAAAAGTGCTATAAAAGCATTGTCGAAATTGAGAAAGATGTTGATTTGGCGATCGTGGCTATTCCCGCCAAGTTGGTTAATGGCGTGGTTTTGGAAAGCGCCCAAAAGGTTAAGAATTTCGTGATAATCTCGGCGGGGTTCGCGGAAACATCGGAGGAAGGCAAAAAACGCGAAGAAGAATTGGCGCGAATCGCGAAGGAGAATGATTTGAACATCCTCGGTCCCAATTGCTTGGGGTTTATTATTCCGAAGCTGAAATTGAACGCGTCTTTTGCTAGCGGAATGCCGGAAGCGGGAAAAATTTCTTTTGTGAGCCAGTCAGGGGCGCTGGCGGTGGCTTTTATGGATAAGGCCGCCAAAGAAGGAATGAAATTTTCCAATTTGGTTTCAGTTGGCAACAAGATGCGAATAGCGGAAGCGGAAGTTTTGAAATATTTGGAAAAAGACCCGGATACGCGCATCATCGGAATGTATCTGGAAGGGATAAAAAGCGGAAGCAATTTTTTGGAAACGGCTTCGCGGGTGGCGCGCGAGAAACCGATCATAGTTTTGAAAGCCGGAAAAACGGAAAAGGCTCAAAAAGCCATCAGTTCACACACTGGGGCATTGGCGGGGTCCGACGAGATAATTTCGGCGGTTTTGGAAAAAGCCGGAGTTTTGCGTGCGGAAAATTTGGAAGATTTTTTTAATATGTTGAATCTTGCGGATAATTTAAGAGAAATGACCGGGGAAAACGTGGCGGTGGTGACTAATGCCGGCGGACCGGGAGTTCTCACGACTGACGCTTTTTTCGAAAAGGAAATAAAGCTGGCGGAATTGGGAAGGGAAACTAAAAGAAAACTGGAGGAATTTTTGCCGGAAGAATCTTCATTGGAAAATCCGGTTGATATGCTGGGAGACGCGCGCGAAGATCGGTATGAAAAAACTTTGGAAATAATCGGGGAAGATGAAAACATCCATTCGATTATTTGCGTTTTGACGCCGCAAGACCAGACTCCGGTGGACAAAATTGCCGAAAAAATAATCGAATTTTCCGCCAAAGGCGGATCCGCCTGTGGCGGAAAAAATAAAACCGCTAAAAATGTTATGACGGTTTTCATCGGAGGACAAAGAGTGGAGGAAGCGGTGAAGAAAATGCGGGCGAGCGGAATATATAATTTTTCCTATCCCGAACAAGCGGTGCGTACGCTGGACAATCTTTATCGCTGGGAAATGTTTAAGAAAAGAAAAGATAAAATTGGAGAAAATCTGGTCAATCCGAAAAGAAAAGAAAAGGCGGAAAAAATCATAAACACCGCCAAGGCGGAAGGACGGACGGCGCTATATTTTTCCGAGTCCCGAGATCTAGTTGAGATGTACGGAATAAATGCGGCGGAGTTCGTGGAAATTTTTTCGGAAGCTAGAGAGAATCCAAGAGCTAAGCTCTTGGAAAATTCCAAGAGCTTAGCTCTTGGATTTCCGGCGGTTCTCAAAGTGGACAGCGATCGGGTTTTGCACAAGACTGACAAAAAGGGGATAGTGTTGAATATTAAGAGCAAAAAAGACTTGGAAAAAGCCGTGGCGGAAATGCGACTCGGTTTTCCCGGAAGCCGCCTGGTCGTCCAGCCGATGGCGGAAATCCAGACGGAATTGATTTTGGGTGTCAAAAACGATCCGATGTTCGGTTCGATTTTGGTGTACGGCTTGGGGGGAATTTATACGGAGGTTTTCAAGATGGTGGAATTTTTAGTTCCGCCGGTAAGTCTCGCTCAAGCGGAAGAGTCGCTTTTGAAAGGAAAGTTGAAATTTCTATTCCGGGAAACCCGCGGCCAAAAAGCGTACAATTTGGAAGAAATCGCCAAAATATTGGTGGCCTTAGGATTTTTGGCCGGAGAAAACCCGCAAATTCGCGAGTTTGATATAAATCCCTTGCTTGTCTATAATAACGGCAAGCCGGTCGTGGCGGTGGATGTCAAGGTTTTGATATGAGGTTAGGTGAAATTAAAAAGTTACTTTTTATTTTTAAAAATTCTCCTATGATAAAGCAATTAAATCGTGTAAACGAATTTCACAAAAAATTTCATGTTCCAACATTAGATAAGCCATTATTAATACCAAGCGACAGGTCTAATTTAAGACATAGCCTGATGGAAGAAGAAGTTAAAGAGTACAAGGAGGGTGTTCAAAATAATGACCTGGAAAATATTGCCAAAGAAATATGTGATATTTTATACGCTGTGTATGGAACTGTTTTAGAGCACGGCTTACAAGACGTAATTGAAGACATATTTGAAGAGGTGCATAAGTCTCATATGAGCAAAGACTATCATCGGTATAAAATGGTTAAAGGAGAAGAATATTTTAAACCAAATATCGGAAAATTTATCAAAAATGATTAGACTTAAGCGGTATTAAAGTGGGGCAGTCGCCTCTTTTTAAATTTTATGGCGATTTGGAAAATAAAGGAACAAAAAGAAAAGCTTAGTTTGGAATTGGAGAAGAAATATCATCCGCTGGTTTT
>MFSF01000008.1 GCA_001784815.1 Candidatus Moranbacteria bacterium RIFOXYA12_FULL_44_15 | reverse complement strand
TTCAAAACGATCAATAAATCCAGATCGCTTTTTTTGTCGGCGTTTTTCATCGCCACCGTCCCCGTCACGGCAATCATCCGGACAAAAGGAACCAGGCGCAGCCATTTGGCGATTTTCAATATTTTTTTGAATTTCTTTTCCGAAATTTTGTTCCGTTCCAATCTCTGCTCAACCAAATCTTTTCGCCCTTTCAGAAAATAGTATCCCTGGTATTCTTCTGTATACTTTTTCACTTCCTCACCCTCCAACTCTTTTACAACATCCACCAACGAAACCTCCGATTCCGCGTTACGCGACAACAGATACCGCCAAATTTCAAAAGAAGTAAGGGGATAATCGAGAAGATCGTAGTAAATGAGAGTAGAGAGAATATTTCTAGACAGAACCCTTTCCATATAACTAAGCCACTTTAAATTTTTAATGAATTTTTAATGTCTGAATTTTTAATTTAGAATTTAGTCATTTGGTAATTCATTAAAAATTAAAAATTTCAAATTGAAAATTTATACAGGTATTTTCCCGTCCAACTTCTCTTGCATTTTTTCAGTCCTTCGGGCGGACCGGCGTAAACGATTTCCCCTCCTCCGTTTCCCCCTTCCGGGCCAAGATCGATTATCCAATCGGAAGCGCGGATAACATCCGGGTTATGCTCCACCGCCAAGATGGTATTGCCTTTGTCCGCCAGCGCGTTCAAAACGTGGAGAAGTTTTTTGGTGTCTTCAAAGTGCAAACCGATTGTCGGCTCATCCAAAATATATAAAGTTTTTCCGGTGGAACGCCGAGCCAGTTCCGTCGCCAGTTTGATCCTTTGCGCTTCCCCGCCGGAAAGGCTGGTGGCGCTTTGCCCGAGTTTGAGATATCCCAAGCCCACATCTTCCAACGTTTTCAATTTTTCCACGATGAGTGGCGACCGGTGGAAAAACTTAAGTGCGTAGGAAACGCTCATGTCCAAAACGGCCGCGATATTCACTCCCTGATATTCGATGCTCAAAGTTTTTTGGTTATACCGGGATCCGCCGCAAGTTTCGCATTTGACATACATATCCGGCAAAAGATGCATTTCGATTTTTTTGATGCCGTCGCCCTGGCAATCTTCGCAGCGTCCGCCGCGAACGTTGAAACTGAACCGGCTGGCGGGAAAACCCATTTTGACGGCTTCCTCTGTTTCGGCAAAAAGTTCGCGAATCAAAGAGAAAACCCCCGTGTAGGTAGCGGCGTTGGAACGGGGCGTGCGTCCGATAGGCGCCTGATTGATGCTGATCACTTTATCGATGTGAGAAAGTCCTTTGATTTTTTTATGTTTCCCCGGCATATCCTTGGCCCGGAAAAAATGTTTAGCAAGCGCCTTGGCTAAAATATCCGCCATCAAAGTCGATTTCCCCGAACCGGAAACGCCGGTGATGGTTACGAACTTTTCTAGAGGAATTTTCACGTCAATATTTTTGAGATTGTGTTCGCTGGCGCCGATAATTTCCAAAAAATTTCCTCCGCGGCGGCTTTTTCTTTTTTCCGCCACTTTCTTTTTTCCTGAAAGATAGAGGGCGGTCTCGGTTTTGGCTTGCAAAAGTTTTTTCATATCGCCCTCGAAAATCACTTCCCCGCCGAATTCCCCCGCTCCCGGTCCCATATCGATCACCCAATCGGCTTTTTCCATAATATCTTTATCGTGTTCGACCACGATAAGCGAGTTGCCCAGATCTTTGAGCGTATTTAAGGTAAAAATGAGTTTTTCCGTGTCGCGGCTGTGAAGCCCGATGGATGGTTCGTCCAGCACGTAGATAATGCCGGAAAGCTCCGCGCCGATCTGGGTTGAAAGCCGGATCCGCTGCCCTTCCCCACCGGAAAGCGAACCGGCTGAACGGAAAACAGCCAAATATTCCAAGCCCACGTTTTTAAGCGCTTCCGCTTTGAAAATCATCTCTTTCGCCAGTGGCGCGATAATCTCTTTCTTGGACCGGCTTTCCTCCCGATCCTTCAAACCGGACAAAAAGCTGATGAATTCCGCCATATCCATTCGAGCGACATCGTCAATGGATTTTTCGCCGACCAAGACAGACAAATATTGGGACTTGAGTCTCTTGCCCCGGCAGACCGGACAAGTTTTTTCAATCATATACTTTTCAATATCACTCTTGGTAAGGCTGGAAGAAATTTCTTCGTATTTTTTCTTGATGCCGGGAATCACCCCTTCAAATTCCGGACAGCCGTAAAAAATCACGTTCAACTGCTCGCGAGTGAGCTTTTCCAAGGGCGCGTCAATGGAAAACTTATATTTTCCGCCCAGCGACCGGAGAAGATTGAGGATATTTTCCTGGCCGGATTTGTTCCAAGCCAAAATCGCCCCCTCAGAAAGAGAAAGTTTTTTGTTAGGCGCCACCAAGTCTTCATCGACTTCTTTGACGTTTCCCAATCCCGAACAATGGGCGCAAGCGCCTTCGGGACTATTGAAAGAAAAATGTTTGGGAGTAATTTCTGAAATCTTGAAGTAACATTCCGGGCAGACAAAGTCCCGGTTGTAAAAACGTTCTTCCGTGGAATCGACGGCGATGACGATAAAGCCTTTACCCAGCTTGAAAGCGGTTTCAACGGAATCCGAAATTCTTTCCCGGTCGGGACTTTTGGTTTTCAAAATAATCCGGTCAACTACGATGCCGATTTCCCCCAAGTCTCCCTCTTTCACCATGACAGCCGCTTCTTCCAGCATCATTATTTTTCCGCCCGCCCTCACCCGGACAAAACCCAAATTTTCAACACTCTTTAAAATTTCTTCAATATCCTTTCCTTTTTCCAAAATTCTGGCCGCGATAACGATATGCGTTTTGTCCGGAAGCTCCATAATTTCTTCCAAGATTTCTTTCCGGCTTTTGCGAGACATCGCCAAACCGCAATTCGGGCAATGCGGGATTCCAACCTTGGCGTAAAGCACGCGCAGATAGTCGTATATTTCCGTGAGAGTCCCGACGGTGGAACGCGGACTGCGTGAAACGCTTTTCTGGTCGATAGCGATGGTCGGGCTGAGATTTTCAATCTTGTCCACGTCCGGCTTGCCGGAAATTTCCAAAAATTGCCGGGTATAACTCGACATTCCTTCCAGATAGCGGCGGTTACCTTCGGCGTAAACCACGTCGAAAGCCAAAGAAGATTTTCCCGAGCCGGAAAGCCCGGTGATGACCACCAGCTTGTTTTTGGGAATGGCGACGTTGATGTTTTTCAGGTTATTCACCCGCGCGCCTTTCACAATAATCTTATCGTTGTCTTTTGGATCAAGCTTTGGCATTTTACTTTTTGCGTAAGGTGGGTTAACTAAGTAAGAATTATACGGCACTTTCCATCCGCTGTCAAAAACATTTGAACTCCTACAAAAATACAAAATTTTACAAAATTACAAAAGTACGAAAGTCAGGTTTTTTGTACTTTTGTATTTTTGTATGTCTTTTGTAATTTCGTAGGATTTGGCTTGACTTTTCCGCCATTTTATGCTAGTATTTTAGGTTACTGGATGTACCAGTAACAAGGCTTTGAAACTATGACTGGAGCCTTGAAAAGGGCTCTTTGACAGCTAAATATTCATACAAAGAAAGGATACGAAGATGGCTGAAAATCAGCAAGACAATGACGATGGAAAGAAAAAAGACAAGAAGGGCTTTTGGGCGAAGATTATATATGAAAATGCCCAAAACATAGGAATTGCAATAGCCGTGGCAATAGGTCTGCTGAAAGACCGACCTGAGGCACAGACTATCGGGGCTGGAGATAAAGAATTCGATAAGCAAAAATTATCAAATCTACTCCCTGACGAATTCACTCTACAAGACGAGATTGAGTTTGGAGGAGTGGTGGATAGTCACCCGGATCAAAGTCTCAAAGCGGTAGAGAGAGTTTTTCGCGAAACCTTTAAAAAGAGAGGGTACAGGGAAGGCAGATACCGCGAAATCCTGATAGGTTATAATCGGGATTTCATAAACAAGGTCAATAATCCTCCGCCGGAAGACAAGTCGAAGGGCAGAATCCAATACGCTCAAATGACTGTGGAAAACTCTGCGCTAAAATTCTTCGATCAGTTGCTTGAAGAGTATAACGCTGGCGGGGCGCCAGAAGAAATTTACTTACGTCAAGAAAGATGGGCGAAAAGTAGAGATCTTCTAACAGAATCTGGAGTGATAAGGACAACTGTTCAGACGGTTCATAATCATCCCGTAGCAACAGTAGCTTCACTTCCACCCCTGGCTATCGTGTTAGTATGCTCAGTAATCCTGCTGATTTTATTGACCATTTTCGGACTACCCTCGATTTGGGTAAAACTTTATCAATTTTACTCACACCTTTTATAAGGAGAAAACAATGATTAACTGGCTAAGGAACAGTTGGAAAACGATAGCGGCTGTCATTATCATTCTTATTTTGGCGTTGACTATGCCGCCACTGGTGGTTAAACTCGTTAATAATATGTTCTCAACCGCGGTTTCAGGCTTAAACCTTGGAGCTTCGTCAGTTCTTATCTTTTGCGGATTTTTGTTGCTATTTTTCGTCCTTCGGGCGCTTCCCGCCAAGAAAGACGACGAACCGACAATTCCGGAAGCTGAAAGCACGGCAAGCGCGCGCGGAACAACAAGTATCATACTCGCCAGCGCCGCGGTTTTACTTATCCTTTCGGGAACGATGATGGCCGCCGGGTTTTTTAGTTGGCTTGTTGAGTGGTTAACAAATCACGTTTATCTCTGGATGATAGCCAGCTTAGCCGTTGCCGCTATGGGAATTTGGGGATCCAAATACGTGGAAGGTCGAACGCGCTACTTTTTAAGTTCCGTTTCCGGCCTGATAATCCTCTACTGCATGTTCATGTTCTACAGAGATCACCCAGTCGGAGATATGGGTTTTGTCGAAAGGATATTCTTTCCTGATGACACGGCCAAATCGATAGCACTGGTTTCTCTGGCGATTTTTCTTTTTGCGACGTGGAAACGGACAAAGACTTTCTATGCGATTTCGTTTCTTGTTTTCTTGTCTTTTCTGGGGAACGCTACGGTCAATCATATTTTTGACCGCTACCCCGCACAGCTAAAGCCGTCCGCCTATCTTTCTCCCACCTCTGGTGGCGGACTTCCTGAAGCTGTCGGTCTTCGCTGGGACAACTTCGTCGACGGCATTAAGCTCGGCGGAGAGAAAGAGAAAAAGCAGTTGGAAGAGGAAAGAAAAAAACTTTCCGATCCCAACTATCAACCCCCCGCGTCCGGAGGAAGTTCGGTGGGCGGAGGTGGAAGTAGCATCACCCTCGCCTTTGACAAAAAAAGCCCCGGCTTCAAAGCTTTGAACTTGAAGCGGGGGAAATACCGGATTGATCCTCCCGCGAAGGTTTCGCGGAAGGAGTCGGGCTGGGAATGGGTATCCGGCGTTTCCCGCGTTAGCGTGGGAGAAGCCGAGGAAAGAATTGAATTTTGGAGGGAATTCGGGGATATCACTATTACTCCCGAATAGAAAAAAGGCGGGCCTCGTCTCCACGAGAGTCCCGCCTTTTATCATTCCCCCATTCTCTAAAACAAAGTATTTTCCGCTCGAAGAGCCGCGTCAATGGCTGTAATGATGATGAGTCCGGAGAGCACCACGACAATACCGATGACCGCCCAAGTCATATTTTTTTTGGCGGTATCGATGATTTCCTCGTTGCCTGTTGAAAGCATATACTGCGCGCCCGAAACGGAAAAAGCGATCAGCGCCAGCATCCCAACGATTCCCAAAAGCCATTTCAAAAAGTTCATCAAAATTTCTTTTATCCCGCCTTCCGGACTGGCCAGTCCCGTGTCCGGGATTTGCACTCCCGGAAGATCCTGCGCCAAAACCTGACCGGAAAAAGAAAAAACCAGCGCCAGAAAAACTATCGCGAAAATTATTTTTGTTTTTATCATTTTTTCTATTACAGGACTTACGCGTTTGCCGCAGAATTATGGACAGGTCACTGAATTATAGGTTGAAATCTTTACTAATATACTGGGATTAGCTTAATGGCAAATGGTACTGATTCAGAATTCAAGGCAAACGCGTAAGTCCTGTATTATTAAAATTTCACTCCTCCGCCGGCGCGAAGCATCAAGTCAACCGCCTGGATGACCACTACTCCGCAAATGCCCACAATCACGCCAATTATGGAATACATCATCGCTGTCTTAGCGCGCGTGATCTGCTTTTCGTCCCCGGCCGCCGTCAAATACATAATTCCTGAAATGGCAAAACCGATCACTCCGACCATTCCCAAAACCGCCAAAAGCCATTTCAATATTCTTGTAACGATATTGAATATCGACGCGTCGGGAAGATTGAAAGATCTCACACTGTCCACGTTCCATCCGCCGGACCCGCTTTCAGTGGAGTTAGAGCAACCGTCAATGCACGCTTGGTAGGCATCCGGATCAGGCGTTCCCTCGCAATCACTGCAAGGATAAGCCAGCGCCGTCTGCGTAAAAAGCATCCCCGCCAAAAAAATCCCCGCGACTAAACTTTTTTTGTTCATCGTTTTATTTTTGTTAAATATTATAATGTGTCATCCCGAGCGAAGTTTTGATGTAATCATCAAAACGCAGTCGAGCCTGCCTGTCCGGTAGGCAGGGGATCTGGCAACGACAATCGAAAAATTTGCGATTTATAGTATGCTCCGACGTAATCGCCGTCAGATTCCTCGACTTCGTCCGAGTACGGACTTCGCTCGGAATGACACGATAGAAAAAGCCTACTAAGCGTTCCACAACTTTATTATACCACAAAAAAACAAAAACAGCCTGTGCATAACACAAGCTGTTTCTGTTATTCGAAAAAATATATTTTCTAGAATCTGTCGTCCGCGCCTCCTCCAAGGAGATTATTAGCAAAGTTGAGCGCCACCAGTCCGACAATCGCCACAATCACTCCGATGATGGAATACATCATCGCGTTTTTGGCCTGACCAATCCTTGTTTCATCTCCAGCCGCCGTGAGATACAGTATTCCAGCGATAGCAAACCCGATGACACCGATAATACCCACTAGCGCCAAAAGCCAAAACATTATGCTTTCAATTATGCCGAAAACCGTGCTGACCGGAAGATTCGTAGGTCCTCCTTCATCCACGTCCGGATTGAACTGGGCGCGCACCAGCGCCGGAACCGTCAAAGTCATCACCGAAACCGCCGAAGAAAAAGCCCTGATTTTATTTTTCATCATATTCATAACACACCTCCTGTCTAATTTTATGTTTATTTTTTAATTCCTATCCCATTTACGAACTACGAAATTAACGAAATACGAAACACTAGTCCAGATTGACCACTCTTTAACACCAAATCCTTCTTCACTTTCGTACTTTCGTATTTCGTATTCATTTCGTAGTTCGTAACCTATTGACTTACTCCCAAAAGGCTCGCTACTTGTTTCACGATCACCAACGCCGCCAGAGCCACCGTGATTCCGATTATGGCGTAAGTGATGATTTGTTTTCCGCTGTCGATTTTTTTCTCATCGCCATAAGCCGTCAGATACATTCCTCCGCCGATGACCAACGCTATTATACCAAGAATTCCCACAATCGACAAGAGCAAATTCAAAACCTTCATCGCAATCTCCTTTATGGTCAGCGCGCCGCTCACCCAAGCGTCAGCATTCCCTCCAGTTGAACCGCCACCCAGAAGACTTTGGATCTCCTTCAAGAATGTCGGCGCGGCCAAAGCGATAGCGAGACCGATCACCGCCGCCGTCCAAGTGGCTTTGGCGCGCGTGATTTGTTTTTCATTGCCGCCCGACGTCATATACATTATTCCGCCGATAACGATAAACACAATGGCGATGATAGCGATAATGCCCATCAGATTCGCCAGCACCGCGCTCAAAAATTCCGCCACCGTCGTAAACCCGATCGGATTGTCAAAGGCGGTTGTAGTCGCTCCAACGCCACCTCCTCCTCCGCCGCAAGTCTGCAAAGAAGAACATTCTCCGTCGACTACCTTTCCCGTACATCCGGAAATCTCCGTTGAACAATTATTTGAACCATACTTTTGCGGATCATCGGATTTTACGCAACATTTTTTTACACTGCTTGCGCACTGAGATATGCTACTGCAGTCTCCGGGCATCGGCGTCTTGGCAGCGCGTCTGCAATCTTCCTCTGAAATACTGGCAGGGATAGCATTACACCCACTTGAACTGACACAACAATCGGCATAGGCTTTTGAAGTTCCAAATATTGCAGTGCTTAGCAGAAAGATCAGGACTAATAACAAATTTTTATTTTTATTTTTCATCATTTTTATTTCAAAATTATTTTTATTTCAACCCCCAACACGCTTGAGGACATCCGATGTCCTGTTATGTCAGAATATTTTGTTTATTAAATTCTCCAAATATTCTAGACATAGCTAAACTTTTTTAAATGTAATATTGGACATCGGATGTCCAAATGCCATATCGTTCCACGTTCCACGTTTCCTCTCCTATCTCCCCGTCAAGGCATTCACCCGAGTAGCGGCGGTGTGGATGGCGTCGGACGCTTTAGCTTCGCCGCGGTTGACAGAATCGATCATACCGGCAAAAATTTGTTCGATGCCTTCCGGATCCGCCTGCCGCCAGCTTTTGGCGATCAAATTATCCACCGCGAACACCCCGATCATCGGATCGGTTTTTTGTTTTTCAATGATATCCCGCCGGCCGGAAGGCTGATGGTTATTTTGGGCGTAAAAAAGACCGGGATCAAAATTCGGATCCTCCGTTTGCGCTATTTGTCCGAAAGACGAAATATAACTCGCCTCGCCCTCCGGACGCGTCGCCAGATATTTTATCAACTTCCAAGCTTCCGCCACCCGAACCTTATCGTCAACTGTCGAAGCTTTGTTTTTTGCCACCGCCAACGCCCAATAGTTGGCATAATTGGCTTTCACTCCGCTTTCAAATTGCGGCACCGAGGCAATGGCAAAATTAAGTTTAGGCGCTTTGCTCTTGACTGTCTCGATGTTCCAAGGATAACTAAACATCATCGCCACCGTGCTTTCCGCGAAAGCATCCAGCGAATAATGCAAATTAGAATTCCAGGTATAGCTGGGCGAACCGGTTTTGGCAAATTGCGTATAGAAATTGAGAGCGTTTTCTCCGGACGAAACGTAGCTGGAGCCGACCGACAATGCCCGATCAAACGCCGCCCGGTCGCCCTCGAACATCTTCGTTCCGTTTTGCAACATCAGTAAGTTAAAAATATCGGTCGAGCGGTTGATGTTATAGGCGGTGCCGATAGCCGCGCCGGATTGTTTGATGGCGTTGAACTCGTCAAATTTGGTCAGTTTCTCCGTGTCCTCGACAAACTCGTCCCAGGTTTTGGGGGGTGAAGTTATCCCCGCCTCGTTGAAAAGGTCTTTGTTATAGTAAAGTCCCAGACAATTGACGGACATCGGCGCCGCCCAAATTTGCCCATTAACCAAAAAATCGTCCGCTACCACGTCCACGAAATCATTGCGGAATTTCTGCTCGGTCAGAATTTCTCCAGGCGCTGGCACTGTTTTATCGGAAAAACCCGATAGCCAGGTATTGTGGAGCAAAAATATGTCCGGTCCCTGTCCGCTGGCCATGGCTTCAATCAATTCTTTTTTGTACGTGTCATAAGTGATTTTTTTGTATTCGATTTTTTCGACATTGGGATTGGTTTTTTTATAAACTTCAAAAATTTTGTTCAGTGTCTCGCGATCATCCAACACGCCCCAAACCTCCAAATTCAAACTGTACTGTTTGGGATTTTGCGGCTTGCAACCGCAACCGGACAAAAGCGCCACACTGGCGATTATGAAAAATCCGGATAATATTTTTATTTTTACATTCATTGTTTAGTTTCTTGCTTTTATATTTTAATTTTACAATAAAACCCAAAAACAAACAACCCAAGAGACTTGACACGTTTGAGTTTTGTGCGTTTGCTCTTGGACATCCGATGTCTCGCGACCATAACGACCGAAAGACATCGGATGTCCGCAAACGCGCAAAGCTCAAGCCTATTCACTACTCGACCGCGCAATTCATCACCGCGCCATTTTCGTATGACAAAACCGCTTCGCGCGCCATACTTTCATTTTTCATAAAACTCTTTTCAATAAAACAAAGCTGTTTGCTTTTTAGATAATCTTTCGGCATAACTTCCATCCGCCTTTTCCCCAAATTTTCAATTTTGGATCCCATTGGCAGATAAAAAGCGCCCACGCAATGGAAAGAATATTGGTCGGGCTTCATAACGGCGTACAACTCCACCGGCTGATTTTGAGAAATTTTTGCGATGTCGCTCCCCAGTTTTTTTATAAATTCATTGCGGTAAGGATTAAACGGAATAAGCGTATTCATACTGATTAAGATAAAAAAGGAAAGGGCTAAAATATACTTTTTTTTCTTTCGGAAAAACCAAAAGAAAATCGCAACTCCCAGAAATCCCAAAAACATCATCGCCAATAGCGCCCCGTCGCTAAAATTGAAATAGCGAATCAAAATTTTCGGCAAAAGAGGATGGGCTTCGCCAAATTCGGAAGCACGCAGACGAAAAGACGGCAAAAAGTTAAGCAAAGACAAGAAACTCAAAACCGCCAACGCTCTTACATTCTTTATTCTAAACGCGTAATCCAAAAAACCGCCGGCAAAAACCGCCAGCGGAAAATACGCCAGCACCATATAGTTAGGCAGCTTTGTCCAGGCGAAAAAGAAGGGCAGGAAAACAGCCAAAAACCAGATCAATAAAAACAACTGTCGTTTTTTTTGTTTTTTTATCCACAAAAAAATATCCGGCTGTCTGCTGAGTTTAAAAGAATAAGCGGCAAATGTCCCCGCTAAAGCGAAAAGAAAAACTCCGGCCCAAATCCCGCTTCGTTCAAAAAACAATTTGAAATACGCCCACCGGCTGTTTCCTTCCCAGGGATACGGTAAGATGGGCGAAAAAAATCTTTCCAAAATATGAAACCCTAAATAATCCTGCCAAAAAGCGCCGCCGAATCGAACTGTCATATAGATATGCCAAGGGGCGCAAACGGCAAAAAACACGGCTAATCCATAAACAAAAAACTTATTTTTAAGGATTTCATGTTTTCGGAAAATTATTACCGCCGCCACGAGCATTAAGAAGGGCAAAAGACCGGCGGCGCTTTTCACCATCACCGTCATCCCGGCGGAAAATCCAAAGACCAGCCACCATTTTTCGTTGCCGTCGAAAATTTTCCATAAAGCCAAAATGCCCAAAGCCAGAAACATTCCCGCCGGAATATCCAACATATTCACCCGGGAATACAAAAAAATAATGGGACTGGTCAAAAAAACAAAACCGGCAAGAAATCCGGCCAATTTGCTCCCAAAAAATTCTTTCCCCAAAAAACATAAAACCGCCGCTGACAAGATGGAGAATATTCCCGGAAAGATGTGAGCGGTTGTTTCGGAAATCCCCCCCAAGCGAAATGCCAACGCGGTCAGCCAGATCATCAGGGGAGGTTTTTCAAACCACAACATTCCTTTCCAATGCAGTGCCAGATATGAATTATCCGCGAGACTTTCTTTGGCAATCTGGCTGTACGTCGCCTCGTCCCCCATAAAGCTGCCGGAACTTTTGTAAAAAATAATAAAAAGCCCGTATAAAACGAGCGCCATCCAATAAAAATTGTTCCGAATAAAAAAAATAAATATCTCTGTCATTTGATAAATTCCAGCCCCCAGTGAAAATTGCTGATTTCCAATTCCCGGATAACCGACAATGAATTTTTCCTGGCAATCTCCGCTATTTCATTTTGGGAAACTTTTTTTGCCGCTTCCGGTCCGAAGGCGGCTTCCGCGTCGCTCCATTCCACAATCAACGCTCTCCCTCCGCCCTTGAGCACTCTTTTGGCTTCGGCCACTATGGCGGATTTGTCGTCATTCATAAAGAGCATATTGACCAGGATTACCCAGTCGCAACTGGCGGTTTCCAGTCCCGAACCGTTCTTTTTTTCCAGGTTAACTCTTTTGGTAATGATATTGGTCAACCCCATAATCTTAGCCTGGCTTTCCACCGATTCCAGTTTTTGTTTCAAGATATCTAAAGCGTAAACCGTTCCTCCCTGCCCTATTTTTTTTGCCAAGGGCAAAGAAAAGTATCCGGTTCCGCAACCGAAATCAGCCGCCACGCACCCCGAAGGAAGTTCCATTTGTTCAATTATTTTCGAAGGGTTGATGAATCTCGCGCCAAAACTTATTTCATTTTCTTTGGACATAAAATATTTTTTTGTTTTTAGAACTTGCGCGTTTATTCTACAACAAAACAGCAAAACCAACAATGTTGATAATATTGTGATATTCTTGTAGATTAGAGAAATGGAAGAGTGGCCGAGTGGTTGAAGGCGCGACTCTCGAAAAGTCGTAAGGCAGAAATGCCTTCGTGAGTTCGAATCTCACCTCTTCCGCCAAGTTTTACACGAGGGCGTAGTTTTTAACTTTGCGACCTACAAGCTGACATACTTTACCGGCAGGACTTTTTTGAATATGCCGGCAACAAGGATTGAATCGGAATTGTGGATGAAAATCGGCTGATGGACCGTGTTGGTTGATTTGGGGAAAAGACCGATGATTTCATCGCTGACTTTTTTATACCGTTTGATCGTCGCCATGCCGTTGATCACCGCCACCACGATTTTTCCTTCCAATTCTTCGCCCTTATCATAATCGTATTTTTCAAAGATGGCGTAATCGCCGTCGTTGATATTTTCTTTGTCCATCGAATCCCCCAGAGCTTTCACCGCGAAAAGTTTCGCTGAATCGCTTCCGCGAAAAAGCGATTTGGAAATTTGCAAAAATCCGTCCACGTTGTCTTCGGCGTAAGCCAAAGCTTCCCCGCAAGACGCCAAGCCATAGACCGGCACGGAAAAAATGTTTTTCAAATTGGCGTAATTGCCATTTTCCACGATGTATAGCTTTCGGTTTTCATCGCGCTTCACCAAATCTTTTTTCTCCAAAGATTCGATCACTTGCATCACCGATTTCAAACTGTCGCCGATGCCTCTGGCCTCCATGGATTTTTGCAACTTATAGCTGGTGGGATTTTTTTTATGTTCCTCAATGTACTCCCGAAGAAACTCGAGAGTGCTTTGTTGTTTAGCGGTAAGTCTTTGCATAATTTTGCAAGCGATACTAATCTACGAATGACATACGAATGCTACGAATCCATTAGTGGCATTCGTATGTAATTCGTGTCATTCGTATCGCGCTTATTGATTTACAGTGATATTTTAGCACTGGTTATTCATCACCGCAAGCACCGGGCTGTGGATAAGTAAAAACTCGCGAAAGTAGAACTAATTAAAACGAATAAGAGCGAATGAAACTACATCCGCTCTTATTGGCTAATATTCGCTCTGCTTTAGCGAATTAGTTGCAGCTGCCGCCTTCGGCCGTCGCGGTTTCAGCGTCAAGCACCGTAGAGCATTCTTCTGGAACTTCATTGAACGCGTTACAAATCGCCTGTTTATAGGCCTCCGCGTTGCCATACTTATATACCGCTTTAGTTGAAGATCCGTTGATCAGCATTGTCGGCGAACCGGTCGCCTTGGCGTCGCCCGAAGATTTTTCATCGGCTTTCATCAGCGCCGTTCCTTCAGAGGCTACGCAAGAAGTTATCTTGGCTGTGTCGATTGCCAATTCCTTCGCGCCCGCTTCCCAGCACGCTCCATCACTGCCGCAGTTGGCGTTGACATAAGTCGCAAATTCCACCCATTTATCTTTGCCGTAATTTTTCATCACGCACGCTTCCCTTTCGTTCTGGACAACTTCCGGCTGGCCATGCAGGGATTGAATGCTGTCGCCCTCGCTGTTTACTATATAATGGAAATTGAAATCGACTTTATTCTTCAAAAGTTCATACGCCGGCTTCAAAGTGTCTTCGGCCTTATTGCCGTATGGACAAAAACTCATCACATATAGATCAACTTTTGGTTTGTCCGATTTGGCAATATTTTTTTCCGCTTCCTCCTCGGCTGTTTTAGCATCCGCCGCTTTCTTTTCGGTTTCTTCGATATCCATCACACTGGGAAAAAACTTTTTGCCATCTTTGGTCATATAGGCCGTAATGTTCTGCCCGCTCACGTCCAGTTCAAATTTATACATGCCGTTTTCTTCCTCAATGCTTTTCACCTTCACTTCCGTCCCCGGCTGAACCAGGTTCTTGTCAATAAAGTCCAAAGCTTTTGTTTTGGCTTCTTCCCGAGCTTTTGATTCTTCCGGTGTCAATTTCTCCGCCTTCTCCTTTGAAGCCATGTTCAAAGAACCGAACTTTCCCATGTCCAACTTATACCCCGCCACCAACACCGCCACAAAAATTATCGCCACAATTAAGATTATTTTCTTCATATGTTGTATGTTCCACGCTACACGTTTCGTGTTATATGTTACGTGTTACGTGCTTCATGATTTAGTTTAAGTGATTTTAACTTAATCACAGATTAATGCTAAAATAAAGGTAAAGTTTAATAAAACTTTGTTAATAAATTTTAGAGCCAATCTATGACTGTTAAAAAACAAAAATCAAAACTAAATTGTTACAACAAATTGCCTCGGAAAGTGACTCAGAATGAGTTCAATACTTTCATTAGAAATTGTCTTTCCAGAAACAAGCGAGGCAAGAAACCGAAAATATCTTACTACAAAATTTTTAACTATATTCTGAAGGTGCTGCGAACCGGGATGCAATGGGATGAATTAGAAACTCGCAATAATGAAATGTCCTGGCAGAATATCTATCATTATCATAATCGTTGGAGCAAGGATGGCAGCTACAAAAAACTATTCGAGCAGTCGGTTATCACCTTAGACGCCCTTGGAAAATTGGACTTGACCATCTTGCATGGCGATGGCAGCAATGTCGTGGCTAAAAAAGGGGCGCTGGAATCGGATACTCCGGACACAAACACCAGAAAGGCGAGAAAATTCTAGCAATCTGCGACAATAATGGCAATGCACTGGCTCCGTTTGCAGTCAATCCGGTTAATGTTTCCGACACGGTTTTATTTGATCGCTCTTTCACTAATCTCTTGGAAATCGCCGACAATCTCCATTGGAATCTTCGAAAATCTTTCATCACTTTGGATGCGGGATTTTATTCAGATTTCAATCGAGGCATTATTCGTTACGCGGGGATGATACCGGTGATCCGACCCAATCCGGGCAGAACCAAGGATGTGGAAAAACTGGAAAGGATGTGGAATGATTTTTCTCCGGTGTTCCATATCTACAAAGAGCGTTACCGAATTGAGAGATGTTTTGCCTGGGAGGATACTTACAGGAAATTAGCAGTCCGTTATGAGAAGCGACAGGATACTTTCATGGGATTTCGATATCTGGGATTTTCGATGATAAATTTCCGATCTGTTTTTGGAAAAAAATGAGTGTTATTTAAAATGAGCTCGTTACCGTCCAATTATACACTACTATTTATTTTCAGGCAAAAAAAGAGGGACCCGTCGCGATGACACATCGACGAATCCCCGATACCTGGCGCAATCTATCACCTTCTCATCCTTTCCGCCCACGCTATGCGTAAGCTGATTGTGAAGCGGACTGATTAAGACCCGCTTCGAAATAAAAACGATATTCCTTGCCGCATCCGAGACATCCCAGAATCACCCCCGAGTCCGTTTCTTCCTTCGGCTCCGTGCGACATCCGCAATCATCACACCGGCGACAAACCGCGAAGCCGGCGATTTCCTTAATTTCCTTAATGATGCCCACAAAATCCTCCTTCCGGCTGACCTAGTTCGCCAGCCCGATTTGTTGTTTCTCTTTCTTTGGTTTTTCCAGCTTTTCGGCCTGGAGGAATTTCTGTATTCTCTCCTCCATGGCCGGTTCACTGTAAAGACCATCCCCTTTTTCCTCAACCGCAACGGTATTGCTAAACATGTTTTCTCCTTTTTCGGTTATGGTTTTTAGAGTTTTCCGCCAAATTGCTTCATTTCAAAAGACTAAAATAATATTCTGAAATGAAGCAATTTAGCTTATTTAAGGTATAAAATGCACTAGGTTTTCAAAGAACTATATCTTCTATTGAAACTGCTAATTATAGCATATTTTGAGAAAAAAAGCAAGTACACAGTCTGCATTTTCGTATTTCGTTCATTTCGTATTTCGTAAAAACTAAAAAAGGCCACGCCTAAACGTGCCTCCAAAAAACATTTGTTTCAATTTTTTCCCGGTCTCCCGGGTAAAACATCCCCATAACGGTCGGTTAACTTTTATTTTTGTTTAACCATTCCCGCCTCTTCCGTTTTTTTATTATATAAAACTGGAAAATATGCGCAAGACCGACTTATCCACAGCCAATTTACGAACTACGAAAAAAACAAATACAGCCTTTCGTATTTCGTTCATTTCGTATTTCGTAAAACTTGTAACTTCCTAAGCTCACTTATTTCATCCCTTATCACCGCCGCTTTTTCGAATTCCAAATTTCTGGCGGCGTCTTTCATTTCCTTTTCTTTTTGCTTGATATACCCGCCGATATCTTCCAGCGTTTCCAATTCGGTAAAATCGCGCGTCACTTGCGGGTTAATCTCGTGATCGACAATCGACTGGATTTTCTTCTTGATTGTACGCGGAGTAATGTTATGTTTTTTGTTATACTCCGTCTGCAGCGCGCGTCTCCGGTTGGTTTCGTCAATCGCGCGTTTCATCGAACCGGTCATGGAGTCGGCATAAAGGATGACTTTTCCCCGCACGTTCCGCGCCGCCCGGCCAATCGTCTGGATAAGCGAAGTTTCACTGCGCAAAAATCCTTCTTTGTCCGCGTCCAGAATCGCCACCAAAGACACCTCCGGCAAATCCAAACCTTCACGCAAAAGGTTCACTCCCACCAGAACATCGAATTCTCCCCGGCGTAATTTTTCCAAAATTCTGATCCGATCCAAGGTATCCACGCCGCTATGTAAATATTCCGCTTTTACTTTCGACTCTTTGAGAAAATCCGAAAGATCCTCCGCCATTTTTTTGGTCAGCGTGGTGATCAAAACTCTCTCCTTGCGCTTGATTATTTCTTTAATTTCTTCCGTCACGTCTTTCACTTGCCCCCGGGTCGGTTTGATTTCCAGTTCCGGATCAATCAGCCCCGTCGGCCGGATGATCTGCTCAATAACGCCAGCGCTATTCGTATCACCCTCTTTCGTTTTGAATTTTGAATTTTTGGATTTGGAATTTATTTGTGATTTGGAATTTTGGATTTGGGATTTAGAAAGCTCGTATTTCGCCGGTGTCGCGCTGACAAAAATCGCTTGATTTATTTTTTTCTCAAATTCCGTAAATTTGAGCGGTCTATTGTCGAACGCGCTCGGCAAACGAAAACCGTTTTCAATCAAAGATACTTTCCGCGAATGGTCGCCGTTATACATCCCGTTAAGC
>MFSF01000007.1:17359-18224 GCA_001784815.1 Candidatus Moranbacteria bacterium RIFOXYA12_FULL_44_15 | reverse complement strand
ATTCGAGCCACTGCTCCGGCGGCGTTGTTGGTGTGGATAGTGGAAAGCACCAGATGGCCGGTGAGCGCCGCCTGCACTGCCGCCACGGCGGTATCATTGTCGCGGATTTCTCCGATCATCATTATGTCCGGGTTTTGGCGGAGAAGCTGGCGCAAGGCGGTTGCGAAAGTGTAGCCGCCGGCGTCATTGACGGGAGTTTGCAAGATTCCTTCCATCTGGTATTCGATCGGATCTTCCACGGTGATAATTTTTACTTCCGGTTTGTTGAGATGCTGGAGAATGGAATAGAGCGTGGTGGTTTTCCCGCTGCCGGTTGGACCGGTGTTGAGAATGACGCCGTTGGGTTTTCCGATTTGACGCATAATCTTGTCTAAATTTTCCTGGCGGATGCCAAGCTTTTTGAGATCGTATTCCAAATTGGCCTTGGACAAGAGGCGTAAAACCACTGTTTCGCCGTAACCGCCCAAAATTATGGAAACGCGCACGTCAATGGATCTTTCCGCGACGTCTTTTATTTTTTCATCAAATTTAATATTAAACCGGCTGTCGATGACGCCTTGGCGCACTTCCGTTTTTACTCCGGAAAGGAGTTTTATTTCGCCCAGAAAAGCCGGATATTCCGTTTTGGCGATGACAGCCGCGGTCTGCAAAATGCCGTCGATGCGAAAGCGGATTTGAATATCTTTTTCTCCCGGTTCGACGTGGATGTCCCCGGTTCCTAAAATGACAGCCGCGGCGAAAATAATTTTGGCGATTTCAGTTGTTTTGGTTGAGGAAATGAGTTTTTGAAAATCTTGAAAATTTTGGATGTGGGTTTGGGCGGCTTGGTAGTGTTCCGGCGCGACGATGACCGAACGGCCGAGAG
>MFSF01000007.1:0-17309 GCA_001784815.1 Candidatus Moranbacteria bacterium RIFOXYA12_FULL_44_15 | reverse complement strand
GTTACTCTTTTGACTTCATCGATGGAAGTGACGCCGCTGACCGCTTTCAAGATGCCGTCTTGGAGCATAGTAATCATTCCCGATTCCAGCGCGGTTATGGTTAGCTCCGTTTCACTGGCCATATCCATAATCAGTTTTTCTATTTCTTCATTGATTGTGAGAATTTCAAAAATTCCGATTCGTCCCTTGTATCCCAGACCGTTGCATTTCGGACAGCCTTTGGGGCGGTAGAGTTTGGTGATGTTCTTCGGCACTTCCACTTTCGATCGGGGGGAGATAATAGATAGTATTTTTTGAATAGAGTCGATGGAGACTTGGGCGGGAATATATTCCTCTTTGCAATCGCAAAGTTTTCGCACCAGCCGTTGGGCGATAAGGGCGTTGACTGAAGGCGAGATGAGAGAAGGTTTTATTCCCATTTCAATTAGGCGCGGAATGGAACCGACGGCGCTGTTGGTGTGGAGCGTGGAAAGCACCAGATGGCCGGTAAGGGCGGAGTTGACGGCGATGTCGGCGGTTTCGTCATCCCGGATTTCCCCGACCAGGATGATGTCCGGATCCTGGCGGACGATAGCGCGGAGACCCGTGGCGAAAGTGTAGCCGCGTTTTTTTTCTATCTGGGTTTGGGAAATGCCGGAGAGTTCGTACTCGATCGGATCTTCAATGGTGATTATTTTTTTATCCGGCGTATTGAGCTTGTTGATGATGGAATACAGCGTGGTGGTTTTTCCGCTTCCGGTCGGACCGGTAGTAAGAATCATTCCGTTGGGCGCGCTGGTTTGTTTTTGCAATTCTTCATAAGCCAAGCCGCGAAGCCCCAAACTATCGACATCCACTTTGATAGAATCCGGATCAAGCAATCGAATCACGATGGACTCGCCGAAATTTCCCGGAATGACGGAAACGCGCGTTTCCACTTTTTTTTCTCCCTTGTCTCCCGGCAATTTAATTTCAAAGGTGCCGTCTTGGGCGATATCGCGGATGTTTATTTTCATTCCGCTCATCAGCTTGATGCGGGAAAGAATGCTTTTGAAGACGTTAAGCGGCAAAAAGGCTACGTCTTGGAGCACGCCGTCAATGCGGTAGCGCAGGCGGATTTGGTTTTCCTGCGGTTCGATATGGACGTCGGAAGCCCCGAGTTTGTAGGCGCCGGCCATCATAATATTCAAAACCTGGGTGGTGGGAAGTTCATTGATTCTTTGTTTTAAGGTGATGAGGTCTTTCATTTCGTCCTCGAATTTTTGAAGCTCTTCTCCCGAGAGGTGCAGGCTCATTTGGTCCAAGATATCGACAAAAATGATTTGCTTGTATTTTTCGAAAATCCGTTCCAAATTAAAACGGGAAACGACAAAAACTTTTATGTTCCAACCCTTCCCGCTTTTGAGACTTTCTAAAAATTCATGAGAATCAGCGTTGGTCGGATCAGTTGAAACCAAGGTGATATTTTTTCCGGTTTTTTGGATGACGGCCATGTTAAACTTTTTGGCTTCTTCTTCCGCAAGGATGCGGATTGATTCGGTGCTGACGGGGAATAGGTTGGTGTCGATGTAAGAAAAACCGATTTCGGCGGCAAAAGCGGAAGCTTGTTCTTCTTCGGATTTATGGCGCATGCGCGAAAGCACTTTTTGCGCCGCGGCATCGCTATCCTCTTTTTGGGTGACAATGGGAGCGTTAGTTTTGTTTTTGAGGATTTTAATCATAATGCTTTACGAACTACGAAATGAGCGAAATACGAAAGTAGAAATCTTTGCTGTTATTTTATCATAATGAAAACAAAAAAAACAGAGAGGGGTCTGTTTCGCAGTGTTTCAAGTTATTATTAAGAATTATTTATCTTGCTATTTCGTATTTCGCTCATTTCGTAGTTCGTAAATTGTGGATTTTTTCCACAATCGCCCTTCCCACTTCGCTCATATTTTCATTTTCAACTTTGATTTTCAAATACCCGTGCCGGATTTCTCCGCCCAGCGCCAGATATATTTTTTTGGCCAGTTCCGGATCGGCTGTTCGGATAAGCGCCACTGAAGTTTGCGGAGTTTCTTTGTGAAGAGTCATAAATATTTTGCCATCGGAATAGTTTTCCTGCAATTTCTCCAAAATCAAAGGCAGATCCTCGGTTTTTGACCGGCTTTGGACGAAATCCTCAACGGTGAGTTCGGACCAGATGATAGGGGAATCGTTTTCGGACTTGAGCTTGGCCATCGTTCTCCCCCAAAGTTTGAGAATGTGGAGCGGCTGGGTTTTATAGAGCCAGCGGACAATAGTTTGCTGGTCAGCGCTCTTGTCCATCAGTTCCGCTGAGATGGCCAATGATTTAGGGGTGGTGTTTTTCTTTTGAAAACTGTCCGTGGCGCCGATAATGCCCGTTAGTAGGGCAGTGGCGATGTTTTCGTCAATAAGGCTGGCATCGATACTCTTTAAGGACTCGGCCAAAATTTCCGAACAGGAAGAAGCGGTGACATCAACCAGATTGATTTGTCCGAAATGGTCGTTGTCGCTTTTGTGGTCAATGTTGACAATCGGCACTTCAAAAAAGAGGTCGGTGTTGTCCGCGTAGATACTTCCCAGTTTTTCCAGATCGGAACTGCCGATGACGATTATGAGGTCGTATTTGAATTTGGCCGGGATGAAAGAAAAATCCCGCGGGTCAACGGATCCGTGTTCCGGAGTCAGATAGATATTGAATTTATTGTCTTTTTCTTCTTGTTTGATGCCGATGATTTTGTTGCGGCTGATATCAAAGGATAAAACAAAGTCTCTAGCACCGGAAACTTCTTCCAGGATTCTTTTGGGGCGCGGCAGAAAATCAAATTTGGAAGAAAGATGGTTGGAAAAAGCGATGGAGGGAATAATTCCTTTTTTTTCCAAGAAGAAGTAGAGCGCCCAAGCGGATCCGACAGCGTCAGCCGTCGGGTTTTCAGTAAGAAGCAAAAGGATATTTTTGGAATCCTCCAGAAACTTTCTAAATTGTTCGTTGGGAGATAAAGACATGGAATAGTTAAAAGTTTCCGCCAAAGGCGGATCCGCCTTGGGTGGAAAAAAATAAAAGTTAAAAGTTTTGGGAAATTCCAAGTTAGTTGTATAAAGTAGCAGATGGATTGCTATATTGTCAAACAATCGGCAATCTTTACGAATATACAAATTACGAATAGTATGTATATATGGAAAATATTTTTGTTACCAATAATTCGGAGCAAACGCGGAAGCTGGGGGAGATTTTGGCATCGGAATTGAAAGGTGGAGAGGTTGTTTGCCTTTCCGGTGATTTGGGCGCGGGGAAAACGACCTTTACGCAAGGGCTTTTGAAGGGACTGGGGGTCAAAGGACCATATATGAGTCCAACTTTTTTGATTATGAAAGAATACAAGTGGGAAATTACAAATTACAAATTACAAATTACAAATTACAAACAAATCACAAAATCCAAAATCCAAAACATCTACCACGTTGATGCCTACAGAGTGGATGGCGAGGATATGCTGGGTTTGGGTTGGGAGGAAATTGTGGCGGACAAAAATAATGTTATAATAGTCGAGTGGGCGGAGAGGATTTGTGATATAATACCGGAAAATAGTTTGTGGGTGAGGTTTGAGTGGATAGGAGAGAATGAGAGAAGAATCACATTTGGAAATTCACCCAATTTCTAATTCACCTAATTTCTAATAAAATGTCAAATAACCAAATTCAAAAGACAACGCTTTTATTTTTAGTAGTTACTTTTGTAATTATCTTTTCCGGTTGCGGGAGTAAAAACGAATCGCTTAAGGATCCTAATAAAATACCAAACCCCGTAGAAGACCCGGGAGGGTATCTGCCGGATATGGTAGGTTTGAAAAATAATATGCAAAAGAATATTGAGGATTCAGCAGACAAGGAAAATAATAAGTTAAACAGCGCCTTAGGCGAAAATGATATGAATACAAATCGGGATACTTCTAATAATAGCGGAGATTTAGCTAAAAAATATACGGCGGCGGTTATCAAAACCAGTTTGGGAGATATCAAGGTTAAGTTCTCTGCTGATTCCGCGCCAAAGACTGTGGAAAACTTTTTGAAACTTTCCCAGAGTAAATTTTATGACGGAACAAAATTTCACCGAGTGATCAAAGGCTTTATGATTCAAGGAGGCGATCCATTGTCAAAGGACGAAGCGATGAAGAATCAATGGGGAACCGGCGGACCGGGATACAAATTCAACGATGAACTCAAAGGCACGGAAAAATATCTCCAGGGGACACTGGCGATGGCCAATTCCGGCTCCAACACCAATGGTTCGCAGTTTTTTATCGTAACCGCCAGCCCCGAAGCGCCCCTTCCGCCTAGTTACACAGTTTTCGGAAGCGTAGTAACCGGTCTCGATACGGCGCTCAAAATCGAAAACGTCCAGACCGGTCCCAACGATCGGCCGGTGGAAGACGTGGTGATAAAAAGTGTGGAGATGTTGGAAAAATAAAAAGCGTTAAAGTATGCTATAATGCAATTAGCGTTTGACATTTCTTGTAAAAACTGATATAAACATAAATCCGGATGGTATTAGAATAGTGTAAATAACGTTAAAATATATGCCATTTACAAAAAAAGCCAAGGATTATTTGTTAAAAGCGATTTGCGGAAAAGATTTTGTGCCGCAGGGACTTGTTGAAATAAACAGGTATTTTAGGCTTTATGGCCCGATTCATTTTGACTTTATAAAGGAGGGGGATGCTATTGTCGGTGTCAGCAAGGATTTTAAATTTGGTTCTATAGTTACGTCGGGAAAAAACTTGAAAGAATTGGATAAAAACATAAAGGATGCCATTCTTACTTCTTTCGAAATCCCTTCTTCATACGCCAAGGAGGCGCATATAAAAAATTTTAACGAACAACAAAAAGAGTATGCCCTCGCGTAGCCAGCTCCCGGGAAATATTAAAAGAAAGAGATTCATAAAAGCATTGATTCGTTGCGGTTTTGAAATAGACGCGAGCGGCGGAGATGGAAGTCATTGCAAGGCGACCTGGCCAGCAAGTCAAAAATCGGTCACTATCCAGTCGGATTTAAGAAAAGACGTTTTATATTATCTGTTGAAAGAAATTGAAAAATACAGTGGAGTAACTTGGGAAGAAATTAAAAATAAGTTGTAGAAGAGTGCTCGGAATTTTTAACAGCCTAAAAGTGGCTGTTTTTTTCAATTCTTTTGCAGTATAATTGAAGTATGAGAAATAATCCTAAAAAATTGATTCTTATCGATGGCAACGCCATTATTCATCGGGCGTATCATGCTCTCCCGCCGCTTACCAATAAAAAGGGCGAGCTTTTGAACGCGGTTTATGGGTTTACGTCCACGATTTTAAGCGTGATTGATAAGTTTAAACCGGACTATATAATTGCGACTTTTGATTTGGCTGGACCGACTTTTCGCCATATTGAATTCAAGGAATATAAGGCGACAAGAGTGAAAGCGGATCAGGAACTGTACGACCAGATTCCGCGAGTGAAAGAAGTGACGCGGGCGATGGGCATTCCGATTCTGGAAAAAGAAGGGTTTGAAGCGGATGATGTAATTGGGACGATTGTCAAAAATATTGAAAAAAATAATCCGGAAATTGAAAATATAATTGTGACGGGAGATTTAGATACTCTTCAACTCGTGAGTCCAAAAACCCAGGTTTATACTATGCGCCGCGGTCTCACGGATTCAGTTATTTATAATGAAGACGCTGTGAAAGAGCGTTATGGCCTTGCGCCGGAGCAGATGATCGATTATAAGGGTCTTCGCGGCGACGCGTCGGATAATATTCCAGGCGTAAAAGGCATCGGGGAAAAAACGGCCACAGAACTTTTGAAAAAATACGAAACTCTAGAAGGAGTTTATCAGAATATCAATGAAATCAAGGGCGCGGTGAAGGATAAACTGGAGCGGGACAAAGCGATGGCAATCCAAAGCAAAAACCTGGCGACTATCCGGACAAACGTTCCGGTTGAATTTGATATTGAAAAAGCGTTAGTCCTTGATTTTGACCGGGAGAAGCTGGTGGAACTTTTTAAGGAGTTAAACTTTTTTTCGCTAATTAAACGTTTGCCAGGTGGCTCTACAAAATTACAAAATGATTACAAAAGTACAAAAGTACAAAAAACAGAAGGCATTAAAGACTTCAAATACGAATATATAAATTCGGAAAAGTTGGGTGATTTTGTCACATTATTAGAAGAACAAAAAGAAATTGCCATAAAGCTGAAAACTACGGGAAATAAATATTATAACAGCGTTCTTCAGGGTGTTGCCATCAGTTGGAAAACCGGAAGGGCGAGTTATTTGGAGTACTCGGAAAATAATCTTGAAAAGCTGAAAATAATATTGGAAGACGAAAATATTAAGAAAATCGGATATGACTTGAAATACGATTCAGAAGTTTTGAAAAATAATAACATTAACCTTCAAGGAATGGATTTCGATGTTTTGCTTTCGGCTTATGTTTTGAATCCGGGCGGAAAAATCGAGTTTTCCAATTTGGTGCTATCCGAGCTGGGCGAAGAAATTACCGAAGAAAAGAAAACCGGCCAGTTAGGTCTAAATATTGAATCGTCAGAGGAAACGGCGCAGAAATATTGCCAATTGGCCGACTATATTTTGAAACTGAAAAGCGCCCATCAGTCCAAAATCGAGGCGATAAGCGCGGAGCAAAGCAATAAAAATAATTTGCGGGAGGTTTTTCGAGAGTTGGAAATGCCGCTGGCGCCGATTCTGGCAAGTATGGAAATGCACGGTGTCAAACTCAACAAAGTTATTTTTGCCGGCATTTCGGAAAAGATAACGGCGCGGATAAAAAATCTGGAAAAAGGCATATACGACGCGGCGGGAATCGAATTTAACATCAATTCTCCAAAACAGTTGACAGAGATACTTTTTGAGAAACTTAAATTGCCGACTCAAAATATTAAAAAAGGCAAAACTGGATATTCCACGGCTTCCACGGAACTGGAGAAATTAAAGAAAGAGCATAAAATTATCGAGAAAATCGAGGAATATCGAGAAATTTTCAAGTTGAAAACCACTTATCTCGACGCCTTGCCTCTTTTGGTAGACAAAAATTCCCGGATTCACACCACTTTCAACCAAGCGGTAACAGCGACCGGACGGCTTTCTTCATCTGATCCGAATTTGCAAAATATTCCCATTCGGACTGATCTTGGCCAACTCTTGCGGGTGGCTTTTGAAGCTGAAAAGGGATGGTGTTTGGTGGCGGCGGACTATTCGCAGATAGACCTTCGTGTTATGGCGCACGTCTCAGATGATAAAAAACTTAAGGAGCTTTTTTACCAAGGTGAAGATATCCACCGGGCGACGGCTGCTCTCATCAATGGCGTCACGATGAGCCAAGTGACGGACAAAATGCGCCGCAACGCCAAAGCTTTGAATTTTGGAGTGATCTATGGCATGAGCGTGTTTGGTTTTTCCCAGGGGGCTGGAATTGATCGCGATCAGGCCAAGAAATTTATCGACGAATATTTCGAGAAATTTCCGGGGGTGGCGGATTTTATGAAGAGTACCAAGGAATCAGCGCGGAAATTGGGATATGTCGAAACAGAAATGGGGCGCCGCCGTTACATTCCGGAGATAAATTCGCCCAACTTTCAGGTAGCTGGGGCGGCTGAAAGAATGGCAATTAATATGCCGATCCAGGGTATGTCAGCGGATATCGTGAAACTGGCGATGATTGAGGTGTACAAATTTATTACGAATGATGAGCGAATGCGTACGAATGCGCGGATGATTTTGCAAGTGCATGATGAAATTATTTTGGAAGTAAAGGAAGACATCGCGGAAGAAATCGCAAGAAAAGTGAAAGAAATTATGAAATCGGTTTACAAACTCAGTGTTCCGTTAGTAGTGGATGTGAAGACAGGGGATAATTGGGGAGAGGTTTAGAACTCGCGAAAGCAGAGCGAATGAAAGCGAATAAGAGCGAATGTTTTGTAGAGACGCGATTTGTCGCGTCTTTTTTGCGGAATAATTGCAGTGCCTTGACAAAATCATATCTTTCGAATATAATAGAAATGAAGCTATAATATACTATCAAAAATCGAAAGTAATGACTAAAAAAGAGCTTATTTGGCGGGAAAGTCTAATTAATTCGTTAGAAAGGAAAAAATTTGATTTTACCCAAGCTGGATTGGCGGAAAAGCTGGGGGTGTCTTTGAGTACGGTTTTTAACGCGCTTAAAATTCCGCGGACTAGCGGAGCGGTCAGAGTTACCGGACGGAACTTTTCTGTGATCGATGCAGAGAAGTTTTTATATATCTGGGCGACGCAAAGGAACTTGCCAAAAGACATAATTTACAAAACCAACGTTTTGGAGTCGGCGCAAAAGATTGAAGGCCGGATGCCGGAGGGAATAATCTTTGGCGGCTATAGCGCTTATGTTTTGAAATATAAAGACGCGCCGGCGGATTATGCCAAAGTTTATGTTTACGCCGAAGAAGATAAGCTGGAAGAAATCAAAAAGCGTTTCCCCGAGAAAAAAGGCGAAGCCAACTTGTTTATTCTGAAAAGCGATTCGCGATTAAGACAATTCGGAAGTATAGCGCCGGATGTCCAGTCTTTCGTTGACTTTTGGAATATGGGAGATTGGTACGCTAAAGATTTTTTGAATGCCCTAAAAAATAAACTTTTTTTATAACCTATGGAATTTTATAATGACCTTATCACTCGGGAAAGTTTTACGTATTTGCAAAGCATGCGCAAAAAATACGATTTTATTCTCATCGGCGGCTGGGCAGTTTACCTTTATTCTAAGAGTTTGAAATCCAAAGATATCGACATAATTATCGACTATGATGTTTTGGCTAAAATAAAAGAGACGGACGAGGTTTTAAAGAACGAGAGATTGAATAAATATGAAATCAATGCCGGGCACTTTGACGTGGATATTTATCTTCCTTATTTCTCCCGTGTCGGCATAGAGGTTGAAGAAATAAAAAAATTTACAGTCGGCAAGGAGGGCTTTATTGTTCCTGCTCTAGAAATTCTGTTTCTTATGAAGCTTTTTGCCTGGCATAATCGTCGAGGCTCAGCCAAAGGGCAAAAAGACGAGCTGGATATTATGAGTCTCGCGATTTTGCCGGAATTCGATTGGAAAAAATATCTGGAACTGATTAGCAAATTTAGCTTTTCCCAATTCAATGAAGAATTTATCGCGCTTTTGAAAAATACCCGCAGCGTAAAAGAACTTGGCGTGAATGAACAGGGAATGTCGAAGATTAGAAAAAATATTATGATGAGTTTAGAAAAATAATTTTTATGCCGGAACTTCCTGAAGTCCAAACAATAATCAACGATCTGAATCGAAAAATCAAAGGCGATACAATCGTTGGTTTTTGGACTGACTGGGAAAAAACGATAAAAGGCAAAAGCGCGGATGAATTTACAAAAAAGATAATTGGCCGGAAAGTTTTGGAAGCGCGGAGGATTGGAAAAAATATATTTATTGATCTTTCAGGCGGGAAAACTTTGTATATTCATTTGAAAATGACAGGACACCTGTTGGTAAAATTTTCAATTTTCAATTTTCAATTTTCAAAAAAATCAAAAACTAAAATTTCAAAATCTAAAACGTACTTCAAAGATAAAGTAAACCAATATATTCACCATATCTGGAAATTAAAATCCGGAAAAACGTTGGAGTTTTCGGATTTGCGGAAGTTTGGCAAAATTGTTTTGGATGACACGGAGAAGATAAGTAATTTAAAAGAAATAAAAGCGTTGGGAATGGACGCGATGAGCGTGGAGTTTAGTTTCAAAAAATTTCAAGAAATAATTTCCAAAAAATCCAATGCTAAGATAGGCATTCTGCTTATGGAGCAAAATTTAATTGCCGGCATCGGCAACATTTATCGGAGTGAAATCCTGTATGAGTCAGGGGTAATGCCCGAGCGAAAAGCTGGCGATTTAAACTCCAAAGAAATAAAAAGCATCTATGGCAATATCAAAAAAGTCTTGAAAAAAGCCATAAAATACCGAGGAACATCCGACAGTGATTATCGCGACACCGACGGCGCGCCGGGGGGTTTTCAAAAAATCATGAAAGTGTATAATCAAGAAAAGAAGAAATGCAAAAAGTGTGGTACAATAATAAAAAGGATGAAGTTGGGACAACGAAGTGTGTTTGTTTGCGAGAGGTGTCAAAATTAAAAACTCGCTAAAGCAGAGCGAATAGCAGCTAATGGGAGCGAACTTTTCCGGTTGAGATTAGCTCAAATTCGCTATAATCAGCTCGGCTTTCGCGAGTATTATTTATGAATAAAACACAAAAAACAATCTTGGCGATTCTGATCATCGCTTTGGCGGGAGGAGCGTATTATTTTTTCCGGTCTCCGAAGGAAGTGAAAAAAATAGATTTGGAAAAAAAGAAAGTCACGGAAAATACCGGTCCGGTCAGTCCGATTTCCGGTTTGTCTTGCGAGAACTGGAACCGCCGTCCGGTGGCGGTGATGCAGCCGTCCGACCTCCAGGCGCGTCCGGCCGCCGGATTTTCTGAAGCCGATATGGTGATCGAAATGCCGGCTTATACTTCGTCAGTGACGCGGCTGATGGGCGTTTATGTGTGTAATATCCCCAAAGAAATCGGCGCGATCAGAAGCTCCCGCCATGATTATGTGGCGCTGGCCAAAGGGCTGGACGCGTTTTTTATCCATTGGGGCGGGTCGCATTTCGCGCTGGATCTTCTTGGCAAAAAAATAATTGACCATATCGATTGCATGAATACTAACTATTGCGCCCGTTGGCCGGTGAGCGGTAAAATGCGGATGGAAGACACGGGGCACATTACGGGAGAGAATGTTTTGGCGGCTATGAAAAACTTGAATTTAAAAATGGAAAGCGGTTTTGCCGGCTACGCTCATCAGGCGGAGTCCTCGGAGAGCGAACGGCCAAGCGGCGGGCACTTGCGAGTGGCTTTCGCCAAGCCGTACGACGCGGAATATGATTATGACAAAGCGACTAACACCTATCTTCGAACTTGGGGAGAAGATCAGGATACTGACCGGAACAATTCCCAAAGAATCGCTCCGAAAAATGTGGTGGTAATGTTTGCCGAATCGGAGCAGATCGTCAACACGAAAGATTATAAAGCTTTGGGTTTGAGCGATCCTTGGGAAAACGTGGAAGCGGTCAAAAATACCGGCGCGGAATCTATCAGTGGGCGGTATAATAACGTGCAAATCGGCGATCCTTGGTATGATTCAAGCGATTCCGGCGACGCTTTCTATTATCTGAACGGTAAGGAATATAAAGGAGCGTGGAAAAAAGACCGTTCCAAGCTGGACAGCAAATTGTTTTTCTATGACGAATCCGGAGAGGAGATGCAATTTGTTCCGGGACAAATCTGGGTTGAAATTTTGGAGCCGGGACAAAGTCTGCGGTGGGAACCAACCAGTTAGTTAAAAGTTCAAAGTGAAAAGTTAAAAGTTGTCGAAATGATAATATTCTTATACGGTGATGATTCTTTTCGGACGCACCGAAAAGTCATCGAAATAAAACAAAAATATCTGCAAAGCGACAAGTCCGGTTCGGGCTTGTCTTCTTTTGACGCGTCGGAAGAAAAAAATATCCTCCAAAAAATCAGGGAGGTTTTTGGCATGTCGAACTTGTTTTCTTCCAAGCGGCTACTGATCGTGAAAAATCTGATTTCGCAAGCCTCCGAGGAAGAGCAAAAAAGCGCGCTGGAATTTTTAAAAAAAGACATAAAGAAATTTGAAGAAGACAAAGACGCGGTGGCGGTTTTTTGGGAAAAAGAAATGCCCAAAAAAAATAATGCCTTGTATAAGTTTCTGGAAAAAACCGGCAAAAAGCAAAACCTTGAAAAGCTTGCCGGCGCGCGCTTGGAGGCTTGGATACTGAAAAGGATGAAAGAATTGGACCCGGTCTCATCCATTTTGAAGGCCGCTCTGGAAAAACTGGTGGCCTATGCGGGAAACGAAACTATGGCGCTGGATGCGGAAATCCAAAAATTAGTAAATTACTCCAACGGGGATACTATCAGCGAAAAAGACGTTGAAACTTTGGTGCGGGTCGGCGTTGACGCCAACATTTTCGCGACTGTGGACGCTCTTGGAGAGAACAATAAAAAAGAAGCTTTGAAACTTTTGCATAACCATCTGGAAAAAGGCGATGATCCCTTCTATCTTTTTTCAATGTTTATTTATCAATTCAGAAACTTGTTGAAAATTGCCGACTTCAAAGAACGGGGAATGTCCAATGACTACGAAATATCCCACGTTTCCAAATTGCATCCGTTCGTGGTCAAAAAAAGCCTGGCGCAACTGAGGAATTTCAGTTTCGAAAAATTAAAGAAAATATACGCTACGCTTTTGGATATAGACGTGAGAGTAAAGACGGGGAAATTGGATATGAAGTTGGCGTTGGATAAATTCGTGGCCGAAATGTAAGAGGTAATTAGTAAATGGTAATTAGGATAAAAAGGGATTTCCCGAATTACTAATTACAATTTACCAATTACAAAAAGCGCTTCCTTCGAAGAAAACGCTTTTTATTTTTTCAAAGCTTACTTTTTCACAAGGTTTTTAACGAGTTTATTCAGTCTCGACTTCTTTCTGGCGACGGTGTTTTTGTGAAGGACCTTTTTTTGAACCGCTTTGTCCAGCGCTATTTGCGCTTTTTTCAAGGATTCTTTGGCTTTTTCGATATCGTTCTTGGCGACTGCTTCCGTGGTCGCTTTTATAGCTGACCGGAATTGACCCTTGATCTTGCGGTTCTTTTCAGTCTTTCTTTCGGTGACCCGCATATATTTCTTGGCGGATTTTTTGATAGGCATAGTTCGCTTCGCTCAAGTTAAAAGTTAAAAGTGTAAAGTTAAAAGTTAACTTGATAAATTAATTGTTACGAATCTGCTCAGAATTGAGACTAATTATTTTTAGCACGAGTTTTAGCTTTTGGCAAGCTCCCAGAGTGTTTCGAACCAAAACTTATTTATCTCGAATATATTCCTATCTTCGATGAGGATGGCGATGATTTTCCCTTTATCCATGATAAGAAAGGAAATTTTTCCGTCGTAAATATGGATGTTGGTTTTGAAGGGTGCGGCGTTTTTCTCTAAATATTTTATTTCCGTAATCGAGTCGTATTTATCATCGGCGGTGCCGAAAGTCAGTTCCGGCTGCGCGCCGATGCGGATGATTTTTTTCTTGACGTTGGCGCGCAGGCGGCGTTTTTTATACTCCTCATTGATTTCCTTGAAAGCCGGCTCTTGACTCATGGCATCGCGGTTGAACATCAAATAAACTTCTGTTTTGCTGGTGAGCGTGTCGTAGAGAACTTTTTCCAATCCTTCCTCGCCTTCGTAGAATTTCACGCCGGGCTTGTTCAAGGTTAAATTATAGCTCGAAGCCAATTGGGGTAAAAGGTCTTCAAATATTTTTTTGTTCTGTGTCAGTTCTCTTTCTTTGGCTTCCAAAACACTCTCTAGATTTCGCGGATGCACCGCTCGAAAGCGGGCGATTTGTTTTTCTTTTTCCATTTTTTCCACCAGTTTAAGGGCTATCAATTCTTCGATAGCTTTATACACCACCCCGCGCGGATGCCTTACGACTTTCGCGATATCACTGGCTTTGGCTTCGCCATGCTCAAAAAGATAGTCGAGGACGCTCGATTGGGTTTTGGTGAGGCCGAGATTTTGGAGTTCTTTTTCGAACATTTTTATACAAATTACTACTTTATAGGAAACCAAAGCGGCCGGAATAATATTTCCGTATCATTATGCTTTATATTTTTAACAGTCGACCAATTTAACAAATAGGCGGTGGTGGGATTATATCGGAAGATGAAAAGTTTGAGTCCGCTGGAGATGGATTTTTCGGCCCCTGATTTTATTTCTATCGGCAAGATTATGTTTTCACTTTTTTTGACAATATCTACCTCCTGGCCTTGAATAGTTTGCCAAAAAAGAATTTGCTCAATCGCGGAAGATTTTTTTAGGAGTTCTCCGGCAACAAAGTTTTCTACTAAATATCCAAAGTCGGCAGTTTGAGGCAGGACTGAAAAATTCGAAAGTAGGATATTTCGCAGGCCATTATCCACCAAATATACTTTGGGGCTTTTGGTGAGTTCCCTGGTTTTGTTTGAAAAGTAGGGACTAATCAGGTGCAAAATAAAAGTATTTTGAAGCAGTTCCAGCCGATTTTGAGTAATAGTCCGGCTGATCTCGGCATTCTTAGAGAGATTGCTGATGTTTAGCGGCGAGCCGACAAAACTGGCCAGAAGAGTAAGTATTTTTTTGACCTGAAGAGTGTTGGCGGCATAATTCCAAAGTTGGATATCGCGAGTCAGGTAGGCATTTAGAAGTTCGGTCAAAACAACTATTTTTTCCTCCTTTGTCTTTCTCAAGATAACAGCCGGATAACCACCGAAACGTAAAAAATCCAAAAAGCGTTGATTGATGGCTTCAATTATTTTTTGCGGTGTTGTTTTGATATTGTTTTTCGCTTGATTATAGAGAGCTGAAAAATTGGTGTCATTCTGCCATAAAACGAACTCTTCAAAATTCAAGGGCCAAATTTCAAAAACTTGCTTTCGTCCGACCAGACTTTCATCAATATTAAGATACCAAGAAGCTGATCTGGTGATGATTATCTTGAGATTCGGATGGTGATCGTGGAGCACTTTGAGAATCGAGCCGATATTTTTTGACCTTTGAAATTCATCGATGAATATATAGTGTTTTTCCTTGTCATCAAGCGGCAAAAGAGGGAATATGCTGTTTTGCTCCGACCAATTGGCCAGATCATTGGCGTCTTCCAAATCAAACCAGTGGATTTTTTTGGGATCTATTTTTTTCTCCGAAACCAGCTTTTCTCCAATCATTTTGAGAATGGTTGTTTTTCCCACTTGTCGGGCGCCGTTAAGAAGCAATATTTCTTCAGAATCAATTTTTTCCCATATTTTAGGGAAGATAGTGCGAGGTAGCCACATAAGTTTAGTTTTTAACATTATAAATATATAATAATTTTAGCGTATAACATTAAAATTATTATGTCAATAGGCACTGGTTTTGGAGTTGTCCGGAGAATAGGGTATGCAATTTTAGCAAGAATTTTGTATACCACGCTATACAATTTTAGGCGAATATTGCGCAGTAGAAGAGTTTATAGCTCTATTCTAGCAAGTTATTTAATAAATGTCAATATATAAAATGACACCATGCCAACACAATTAAGCCAAAATGGTGGTTTATGTTAGGGATATTGGTGACAAAAGGCTAAAAATGGCAGGTAAATTATAGACAGTTTAGTAATTTTATGCTATACTGCGACGTTACGATGAGATTTAGAGAAGAGAGAGGCAAAACGTAACCAACGCACATTACATATAAATAGTGTCCCGATTGCCAAAAGGCGAAAAGGATCTATAAATGGCACTGGAAACAGGCAGTATACGAAGTTCATCCAAGAGAAGAGAGGTTTTTCACTTGCTCATTACCATTCGCTCGTGAACCGGCGCTACGAATGCCGGACATACGAATGTAAAAAGCGAATAAAAAAGATAGCGGATGAACGGAAACAGGTTTGTTTCTCCTCCGGGAGCCATCTCGGAGTAGAAAGTGGTCCTTGCCCCGATGCAAATCGAGGCAGGAGCAGGCTTTCTAAAATATAAAGTCGCGAGGACATCCGATGTCCCTTGAATTTTGGACATCGGATGTCCAAAGAGGCGTTATAGCCAAAAGAGAAGAGAGGCAAATATGCTAGTGAGCTAATTATTATTGATTGGCGTAAAAATTCTCTCTTCTCTTCAGTCAATATTGCTCACTGGCATTTTTGTGGACCCACGCACTATTTTCAAAAAGTGCGGGACAAGGTTCTTTGAAAATTGAATATAAAAATCCGCCGACGAGGCGGGTTCAACCGGGAATTATGGGAATTATCATTGTCATCCCCGTGAAAACGGGGATCCAGTTCCTATGATTCTCGGTTGAACCGCGTTCCGATCCGGAGATGTTCTCTGGATAGCAATTCGGGAGCGTGGAAAGATTAACTCCTATTTTCGCTGAAAGGCGGGAAGGAGAAAAAGTGAAACCCTTCGACTTGTATTGGGATGTCAATTTACGAAAATTGTTTACCCATCTCCTCGACGAGATGGGGTGCCCAACCTTCTATGGTTGGGATCAAGATGAAAAAGACAGCAGTCACTGGGTAACCGGTGACAATCAATTGGGTTATCGGGCGGATGTGTACATCCGCTCCGAAGATGCTTCTCTTTCTATCTCAATACTTGACAGACCCCGTCTGGGCGCCGAACGCGCCCATAGGGTCTTTGAGGCCTCAGAGATCCTGAACCGGAAACGGTTCGGATTAACCGAGGACGAAAGAGAAATGTTGTTTTTTAGAATTCGGGAGGCTGTCGGAAAAGCATCCCGAGAGGAGGTGCTAAAGATAGCGGACATTCTTGGGTGTTGATGTCCGTCTCGCCGGAAAAATCCATCCGGCGAATAATTTGGTCGGTACGCAGCTACCGAGCGCAACGCGCTAAACAGTTGCACGCCACGAGGCAACTTAACCACAGTTGCCTTTTTATTTTATCTAATAATTGATATAGTTAAGAAGGACTTAAATTAATTTTATGGCCAGAGAACAATTTTCCTCTGCTGAGGAAAAATCAATTATTGAACAAGCCGAATCGATTGATCCGATCAAAGAAAGAATATTGGAATATCTTTCGGACGAAAGAATCGGCGTCCTTTCCGAAAAGGACGGCTTTTGGGTGGCGGACACGGAAAAAATGACCAGTGAATCCTTTCTACAGCAGATGACCCGATACAAGCATAGAAACAGCGCTAAAAACATGGAAGTCGGTTTGCCGAAAGATTTTGTGATTACGCGGGAGCTTCTGTTTCAAAAGCTGGACGATTTGCCAGTCGTGTCCAAGAACGACTACGAAGAAAGCACGTCGCGAGAAGAAGAACCAAAGCCGAAACCGCTGTTTAGTGCTCCGGAAAGCATTAAGGAGGCCTATAAACCCAAGCAAATAAAAGATAAAAAGGGATATCTTGATTTTTGGGAGCTCTATCCTAAAGCGGTCAATTGGGATTTCAGGCTGCAAACAAAAAAAGGCGAGCCAGTCAATACGCGAGAGTATTTTTTAGCGGTAAGGCTTTTTCGCGAACTTGAAGTTGAACGGGACGAAGACGGGCAGTTGAAATCGTATGATAAGGAGAATGATACCTATGAAAAAGTAACCGCCCAATGGATTAGCGACCATTTGGGGGAAAACAGATTCGGGAGATCTTTAGAGGATAACGCACAACAATTCTTATTTCGAAAT
>MFSF01000006.1 GCA_001784815.1 Candidatus Moranbacteria bacterium RIFOXYA12_FULL_44_15 | reverse complement strand
GTAGCCGGTGTTTTGGGCATTGGTCACTGTGGAATGGACGACCAGCTGATCGCCGTCTTTGTTGTCGCTGGTGTCATTGATGGGGAATTCCGGCAGGTAGGACAGATTGACTTCCATCTTTTCCGCTATTCCCCCGCCTTCCATCGGGTTGATCAAATTGCTGTACAAGCAATCATTAATATCGGAAACTTTTGATATTTTTTCGGAACTATAACCGCCCCCAAGATTTTTGGGCGTATCAATGCCGTTGCAGGTGGCGTTGGAAATGTCGGGATGGCTATCGCCGTCTTCTTTATCGCTATTGCTGGGGCAAGTGGCTGTGATTGTGACGACGGTTTCAGCGGCGGAATATTGCCCGTCACAATCAGCGTCGGTTTTCACGGTAGTGGTGTTTTTGGTGCGAATAGTGGCGATGTTGGCGGCGTTGGATACGATTGATTCCTCTGTCTCCGTGGTTGTCTCTCTCGATATGTCTCCTGTCTTTGCTCCAAATCCGTCAGTACAATCGCCGGCATCTGTTGAGGTTGGTCCGGTTGTATCGATTTTAGGATAATCAGTATCTTCTCCGCCGGTTTCGCATTTGTTATTGACCAACGCCCACATTGTACGATAGGAAGAATCTTCCTCCTGTGTCGGTTCAACGGAAACGCCCTCGATGACTACGCCGATTTCGTCGCCGGCTTCATAAAACCAGGAGAAGGAAGTCATTCCAAGTCCCGTGACGTTAGCTTCATCGCCGTTTCCCGTATCTGCCGTGTCCGGGTCATCGGGATCAGTGCGCCAAAATTCTTCTTCGTCGCGCCCGAAAGAGCCGTCCCCGGCTTCAACCTCACTGTCGTCATCCATATTGGGAAAGAGATGTTCATCACATTCGATTTCGTATTCATCGCCTGATTCTATGTCATGAATAAAGCAGTATTCTTTTTTTCCTTTCTGGTCATCGCCTCCCCAAATAGCGTTGTATCCGTCATTATCGGAATCGCCAGCGTAACTTTCCTTTTCCCACTCAAAATCATTATTAGCCAAAACCCGCATCGCTTTTATTTTGTAATCTTCGATGTTAACTCGGTTATCGCTGTTTAGATCACACTCGCTTTTGTAGGAATAGTTGCTGTCGTGGTTGTCGGTGCAATTGGCTGGCTTTAGATACCAGGTGAAGTATATATCTTCCGAGTCATTCATAAAGTAGAGCGGGGTGGCGACAGCGGTGACTTTTTTCCCTGGAGCGGGATTGGTTGGATCGAAATTCAGCTGGACTTGCGGTTGCTGTTTTTTTCGGCGGGAAACATTGAATGTCTGGATATGATATTTTAGTTCATTCTTATCAACTCCCAAGTCGCTAAAAACATCATTCAAGGCTTTAGGAGCGCTTGTGTCCGCCAAATCTCCAAAGGCTGATACGTTGGGTATTGTGGAAAAAAATAATAGCAAAGCCAGAATAAAGGAGGATAACTTCTTATTATAGAGAAACCCCAAAACACTAATTCGTATGTTCCCGATTCGTAGTCGGGGTTCACGACGCGATAGCGGAGTGAATAACTTATTTTTGTTTAATTTTAGCATTTTATTTTAGGATATAAATCAGGTAGCTGTCCGAGATTATGAAAAACAGCATTCCGGCGGCAATGGAAAAAGCGATTGATTTGGTTTTATAGGCGACAATCCCGCTGGTGACTGACAATATAAGATAAGGGGTTAACTGCCAAAGAGAAGTTTTGGTGATCGCGGCCAGGGCGAGATAGATCAGCGCTTGCGCCGGCACGGACAGCCAGAAAAGTTTTTTTGACAAAGTGAAAAGGACGAATCCCCGCCAAAAAAATTCATTGATGAAAAGAAAGAACAGTACGAGAGTAAGTTCATACAGCAGGAAAAAGCGGAAATCGTTTATGACGTAGGAAGGCAGAACGTAGTTAGCGGAAAGGTTTGTATAGTTGATTAAGGAGTAAAAAACTGCCAGTGAAAAAGCCAGTCCGAAAACTCCCCAGGCGATTCCGGATTTTTTATTGTTTGTGTTTAATCCGTATTCAGACAGATTTTTTTTGAGGATGAATTTTATATACAGTACCGGCAAAAGAACCAGAAAGAAAAAACTTTTGGTGATGTTTTGGGCGGAATTTTCACTCGGGAAGGCCAGCAGTAACAGCAGGCAAACCAAAATCACCGCCGAAGTCGTCAGAAATTCTTTATCTTGGATGAGGGAATTTTGTTTTAATTTTAGCATAACTCTTTTTACGCGTAGCTTTCTTGCGCGGAGGGCTGTTTTTGCGTTTCTTTTCCTCCTTTTCTTTCCGCCAAAACAAGCATATAAACAAACAAGGCAGTCAGGGTTTCGATGGGGAGGAAATTCAGTCCGAAAAGCAATTCGGCGGTTGTTCCGGCAATCAGAATTAACCAACTGCGGATAACTTTGTGCTGTACTCTTCCCGTGCCGCTCGTGAAACTTCCCAAAAGCATCATAAAACCGATGAAAATCGAGATGCAAAATGTAATGACAGTGCCGATTCCCGGAAACGATCCTAATCCGGTGAAATCAACCAAATCTTTGAGAACAGCCGCGAAAATAGCCAGACCGAACATCCAGTCGGAAAAAATACTGATTTGGAAAAGAAGCGAGAGAAATCCTCCAGGAGTAGCCGACTTTATCAAATTTTTGGCGTTTTTGGCTTCATTGATTATGTTTTTCGCTTGACCTTTATTTTTTCCAGTATTGTACTTCTTGAGTGTCTCTCCGGTTTTTTTCTCCTCATCTCTCCTCCGGGCGTCTTCTAGTTCTTGTTGTTTTTGGTATAGCATGCTTTCTTTACGAATTACTAATCACTTACTAATATACGAATTAAGAATTCAAGGATTAGTATATTCGTATTTGATTCGTAATTAGTAAAGATGCTGATTATTCTTCCTCAAACTCCTTCTTCGCTCTTTCGATTTCCAAGAGTTGCGCCGGGTCGGTGGTTATAATTTGGTCTTCGGAGTAGGAGGCTTCCACGCGGATGGCGACGTGCTTGGTGCCGGCGAAAAATATTCCCTCTCCCACGTTGGATTCTAAAAGCAAAAACTTTTCCTGGTCGGTCAGATAAAATGTTTCCGAGATGACGTCGATGCCGGCCGGAGACTGGCGCAAAAGCAGTTGGATGGAAGAGTTGGTGACAATGGCTTTGCCGTAGCGCGACGAAAGAAAATCATTGACATCTTGAGTGACAGTGGTAAGTCCAGTATAATATTTTCGGCACCTTTTCGCAATTCCAAACATAAAGGAGGCGGCGTCTTCGTATTTCATCATTACCCAAGCTTCATCCACCAGCACCAGTCTTTTTTTCAAATTGGTCCGCATTTCGTTCCAGATGTATTGCATCACGGTGTACATCGCTACCGGGCGGAGTTCTTCTTCCATATCGCGGATATTGAAAACGGTCAGCTGGTTGTCAGCTTTGATGTTAGTGGTGTTATTGAGAAAGCCGGAAAAAATTCCTTCGGTGTATTTTTCGAGGCGAATGGCGAGGTTCTCTCCGCCTTCCAGACTGCGCAGGATTTGGTAAAGATCAGTCATAGTAGGGAAAGCTTCCGGGGTGAGCATATTCAAGTTGGACTGGGCGGTGATGTCGCGCGCGTCATATGTTTCCCGGATGGCCCGATCGAGCACCGAGTCTTCTTCCGGCGTGATGTTGCCCAGCATAATATGGAGCAGTCCGAGCAGTGAAGCGATATTGTTTCTGAGAATGTCCGCCGGATCTTCGTCTTCGGCCACTTTCGGCAGATCGAAAGGATTGAGGTGATTTTTGGAATTGAGGGAAATTTTGACGAAGTTTCCGCCGACGGTTTCGCACAGATGTTTGTATTCGTTTTCCGGATCGATAATGACGACATCGGTGCCCAGCATCATCGAACGCAAAACTTCCAGCTTCACCGTGTAGCTTTTTCCGGCGCCGGACTTGGCGAAAATGACCATATTGGCGTTTTCCATGCTGAAGCGGTCGAAAATGACCAAGCTGTTGTTGTGGCGGTTGACACCATAAAGGATGCCGGTATTGGAAGACAGGGTTGAAGAAACAAAAGGAAAAGTGGTGGAAAGCGGCGCGCTGTTCATGCTGGTGCCGATATCCAGTTCGTCATTGGCGAGCGGCAAAGAGGAATTGTAGCCTTGTTCGGCTTTGAAAATGGCCGGTTTGACATAAACCAGTTGCGCTTCCAAAATCGCTTCGATGCTGCGGACCAATTCGTTGAGTTCTTTCTCAGTTTCGCCGTAGGCGGTGATGTAGAGGCCGTAGCGGAAAAACTTTTCCGTGCCTTGCTGGAGTTTGTCTCGCAGCTCATCGATGTCCTGCATAGCGGTTTCCAATGCCGGGTCGCGGATAAGCCCTTTTTCCTGTTCGATATGAATTTGGGATTCCACCCGGGTGGCGTTTTTGCGCAGCGTTTTCAAAATGTCATAAGTTTCGATGGGATGGATAAACATCGAAATGTCAATCGGCATATCGATGTTGATGATGGGAGAAAACCAATTGCTATGGAGATAGCGGGGATAAGTGATGACGAAAATAGTTTCCGCCAGGGTTTCGCCGACGCGGATATAGCGCGACGTGATTTTGATGGCCGCGGGCGCGATCAAATCATTGAGGCGCGCCACGCCCTCTTGGTAGAACTTTTCCGACGCGATGATTTCGTCGAGATTCTCAGCGTTATTTTGTTTTTTGAAGAGGTTGAACATAAGCGATACTAATCTACGAATTGCATACGAATGCTACGAATGGGTTTTGTCATATTTAGGATTTATTACTCTTTTTGGTTTTAAATAGGTTTCTCTAAAGTTTACGATTAGGCCGAGTTTCAAGTCGGCTGATTGTAAATATCTTTGCATTTGAGTATAATCTTCCTTGGTAATGAATTTTTTAGCCTTGAAGTCTGTTAATAATACGCCTTCAATAATAAAATCTACGCGATTACCTTTTATATTGTTTGTTTCCAGCTTTTCTAAAAGAAATTCTCTTTCGAACTTTATTTTTCTTTCTAGTAACTGTTTTTCAAATTCATCGCAATATTGTCTTTCTGAACAAAAACGTCCTAGTCGGGTGTGAACATTGAAGCAAATGCCGACAATTTCATAGCAAAGTTCTTTGTGGATAATTTCTCTTGGCATTTATTTTGTATTTATTTTCGTGGCATTCGTATGCAATTCGTGTCATTCGTATCGCTACTGGTTCTGACTATTTCAGCAGTTCCAGTTTGCTTACTTCCTTCAATTCCACCGAATTGTATACGCTGGGATTGTAGGAATTGAACATCAATTCGATCAGTTCTTCGGTTTTGAGCGGGATGATGCGCAGTCCGATTCCGGCGAGTCCCGCGATGATGTGATCGACTCGCTGATATAGCTGGCTTTTCATCATTTCGAAACTTTCTCTTTTTTCCATAATTTCCCTTTTGGGATTGAGCATTCCGGAAACTTTGGAAAAAAAACCTTTGTCTTTGTTTTCAATCGGCGAGAACGGGACGATGATATAGAAATTCTTGTCCATAATATTGGAAACGCTTACCAGTTGGTCGATGAAACTTTTGTACTCGGCGATTTGCATCCGCAGGAGCTCGTTGGGTTGTTGTTTCTCTTTGTCCGTCAAGAAATTGAGGTAGTTTTCCATATTGAGCCGCCGGGAGCTGATAAGGATTTGCAGGGGAAAATCGATGGAATTGAGAAAGTTCTGATATTGGCCGATGATAGCTTCCTGTTCGTCGGTGGATTTGAGTTCGAAATTAATGGCCGACACGGCTAAAATCGCCCGGATGGCTCCGGATTTCAAGACTACGACGTCTTCTTTCACTTCCGCCACGTCCAGATATTTTTGGGTCGCGGCAGTCGTGGCCTTGTTAGCTAATTTTTCAGAATGCAGTTTTTCCATAAGCGATACTAATCTACGAATTGCATACGAATGCTACGAATCGCGATACAAATTATACTAATTGCATATGAATGATATGAATATCAAACTTGTTTTTCGTGGCATTCGTATGCAATTCGTGTCATTCGTATCGCTACTGGTTAAGCATTTTTGAAATCTCTTCTATTTTCTCTTTATTCAATTTCTTTTTTTCTCTGACGACTTCAATTTTTTCTTTGGATTTTTTCTCTACTCTCATACTATCATAAAATCTCCGCCAGATATATATTTTGGGACGGGTGGCGAAGAGCACGGAGGAAAAAATAAACTGGAGGAGGGTTTGGTTATACGGCCGGTAGAACGCCAGCGCGCCGAAAATTCCGCCAATGACAACGGCGGCGATGATCATGGCCTGGGTATCGAGGAAATTCCAAAGAACCAAGAGAATCACTCCGGCCAATCCCAGCCAGCCCAGCTGTTTGGCGGTCAAGGGGCCGACGATCTTGTCTTCGATGTCGATAAATTGTGGGACGTTAAATAGCATAACTGTAAGCGATACTAATCTACGAATTGCATACGAATGCTACTAATAATTCGTAGCATTCGTATGCAATTCGTGTCATTCGTATCGCTATTATTCTTTGAGGTTTATCAAATTTTTCGGCAGTTCTCTTTTTTCGGCGTTTTTTTCTTGGATCCAGGAGCTTCCGATGTGGAGGGGCTGGGGTGCGGTTGGTTGGATTTTTTCTTTCTCGAAAGGCAGTGTTTGCGGGGAGGAAAATTGCATTTTGTTCATGTTACTGTCGGGGGTTATGTTAGATGGAACGGTATTTATTTTCGCCGGACTTATCGGTTTTGGATTTTGATAATTTGGATTTTGGATTTGATTTGGAATTTGAGCTTTGAAATTTGGATTTTTATCGATCGTTTGTATCGGTTGCTCATGTCGGTTCAAATCTCCAGACTTGCCTGCCTGTCCGGTAGGCAGGAACCGCTCGGTTCTTGAGGGCAGTTCTTTTCGCTGAATCTTCCTGTTTAAGTCGTAGATGTTTGTGTTGAAAGCAGGTTTATTAGAATTATCCGGTTCCAGCCTCCGACCTGAACCGACAGCGGGTATTTTCTCCGTTCTTGGCTTAGAAACAACTTCAATCCTGGGAAACATAATTTGCTTAGTGGTTATATTTATCGCGACAAGATTGTTTTCATCAAACGCTTTCAAAACATAGCTCAGTTTTTCCCGGTCAAGCGGATTCAAGACTCGCGCGTTTTCGTTTTGGAACAAAAAATTTCCGCGGTCCATCGTGCTGTGGTTTTCGTATCCCATATTGAAAGTATAATCTGACAGCCAATTATTGATCGACGGCCGCACCACGTCGGGAAAATTCTTGAGTTTTATCTTGTTTCCCGTAATCAACTGCTCGCCCAGTTCCGGATATTTCTTCAGCGCGTCGGAAAGGGAAATTTTTATCAAATTGTTTGTTGGTTCTTCCGTGAAGCGGGATTTTTGAAGGGGAAAGCCTTTTTCTGATAATTCCTTAGTTTTAAACAGTATATTTGCATTAATATCCTCTGCGATTTCTCTTGCTTGCGGCGTATTTAAATTTGTGATTATTAAATTCTCCAAAATATCCCATTTTTTTTCAAGGCATATTTTCCAAACTATTTGCGGTAAAAAATCTCTTTGATTTTGGTTGAGGCTGAATTTTTTTTCTAAGTGATTATAAAAAAGCGTATTTTCAAAAGACAGCAAAAAATCAATGACAGCAGAATTCATTTGCTGAAGCTTGTCAGGAAAAATCCGCGCGTTAGCATATCTTTTTTGCCACTTTTCCAACAGTTCTTTTCTGATTTCTTCTGTTCCTTCAGCAATCCTTCTTTTTTCCGTTTCTAGATCATATGCCTCTTCTTCCCGATCATCTAAGTTTTGTTTTTGGTAAACTGTCATAATTAGAATTCAAAAGCGATTTGATTATCTTTTATGTATCGGATAACATTTCCGATTCTTTCTTGATTTTGATTGGTATTCTTATCCTCGTCCATCGCTTTGGCTATTTCAAAAACACCCCTCATCATTTCTTCATCTTTTAGAATAATCATAATGTTTTTCTTGTAATCACTGGGCGCGTTTTTTGCGATGTATTCGATATGCTTTTCAGTAAGCCCGGCAAAAACAGAATCAATTAGAAAACCGGAGCTGGCAATTAAAACTATTTCGGTTTCATTCTTTTTTAAAATAGAAAAAGACACTCGCATTCTCTCTGATAGTGTTTCTGTGATGTAAGAAAGATGCGGGGTTTTAATATCCTCCTCGATCTCCAACTCTTCTATGATGGATAAATTGTTTTCCATGAGTATCTATTTAGGCGTTTGCTCCTGTTTCTACTTTGGATTTCATTTGTCGATTAACAAAAGTAGTTACTTTTCTGATATCATTTTCGTTAAATGTTCCTCCTGCTATGGCTATTGCTGCAAGTTGCGCTTCATTTCTAGCATTCATGTATGCGTTGTATCCAGCTGATCCAACCACTAGTCTCGGAGGGGCGGGAGCGTTTAATACATTTTCCAAATCTGAGCCAGTTACGCCTCCAGCAGCTGTAATAGTGTTTTGTACATGCATTTTTCTTTCATCTGCGTCTTGTCTTAGATAAGCCGCGGCCTGTTTGGCTTGGTCAACCTTTCCTGCTTGAGTTGTCGGAGTAGTATTGAAGGCGTTATTCACATCAATTGCCAAGCTATCTGTTGTTGCTCCTTTATCAATAAGATCCTTGGCTCCTTTGTCGATATCGTCTTTGTTAGCATCTTTTCGCATTTTTTCCGCTCTCTTCTTAGCTGACCCCCCGACAAGTGGAATTTTTCCAACAGTGACATCCTGCCATTTGTTAATCTTATTTCCAACTGTGCCCAGAAATCTTCCCTTTTGAATCTCATCTTTTCTCTTTTTCCTGGAGGCAGAGTACGCGTCGTATTGGCTTTTTCCAAAATTGTATCCGCTGAATTTTTTACCGGCGCCTTTCATAAACTTTTGAGCCGATCCCATGACCGCTCCCGCGCCGGCGATGGACATTGATTGGGCGGTGCCGATGCCGATCCAGAGGATAACGATGGGGATGGCGAAAAAAGAACCGGCGGCGATGAACTGGCTGATGCTGCCGCCGGATTGGACTCCGGCTATGGAAACAAAGCTGGCTTTTTGCAAGCTTATCTCGCTTACCATTTTAGTGGCGATGTAAATCATAAAAATCATAATCGGACCGAAAAAAGAATATTTGAATAAATTATCCCACCACTTGCTGGCGTGGCCAGACAGAAAAGGCACGATTGATCCCACAAAAGCCAGGGGAGAAAATATGATGAGAATAGCGAGAGCGATGGTTCGTATAATCAACAGAATCGCGATAGCCAAGATAGTTACCGCGAAAATAAAAGAGAAGATAATGGCGGCGATAAGAAAGGTGATGTCGGCGCTTTCATCGGGTTTTAGAATTTTTGCCAAGTCTCCCTTGTCGGCTATTTGGGAAAAAGCTCCTGTTCCGCTTCCACCCAAGCTGTTTAAGAAATAATACATTATGACATTGGAAAAATCGATAATGACACGGGCGATGGGGAAACTGAAATTGACCAGAAGCGCCATTATGACGAGAGTGAGAAGAATATTTTTGTAACTGAACTTGCTTACCTGAAAAATAGTGGCGAAAGCGGAAAAAAGGAGAACAAGAATGAAAGCGACATTCAGGGTATCGCGAACCAGCATCCAGGTCTGGTAAATTACGGGGTTGCTCATGACAGCATTCAATGATGATGGTTGAATAATCCATTCAAAAAGGGTAGCGGCGATGGCGATAAACCAACCAATGACATAAAGGACTGCTCTTAGAATCCACTTAAATGCGGATGTCAGGAGTCCATCAGTGGGTTCGGCGGCGGCTTCATTGGATGTTTCGGCGGCTTTTTTCCCCTCTCCGCCTTCCCATTGTTTAGCCTCCGCCTCGTTCGTAAATTTTTTACATATAGCTTCGCTGTTATTTTCTTTGCACAGCTTGTCGCAAGCCGCTTCATCTGAAACCTTTTTGTATGTTTGGTGGGTATCGGGCATACCGGTTACAGGGTTCATTGAGGAAATTAGATACCCACAGTACACATCTGCCGCGCTTGCGCTTTCGACTTTCGCCAAACCGAAACCGAAAACCACCGTGAGAACGAAAAAGGCCGTCAGAAGCACTTTTCTGTCTGAACCACTGATTCGCACTTGATTTTCCTGATTACACTTGATTGGTTTCATGTTTATTTTACGTATCTTTTAACTTCCAAGCTTCTTGATCCAAAATTTACAAGCAGTCCGATTTTGACTTTATAAGCCTCGATATAGTTTATAATCTGAGCAGTATTTACATCTTCCAGTTTAGTTAGCGCTTTCAATTCGACCATAATGTCTTCATCAACCAGGAAATCCACTCGCCTGTTTCCGATAAGCTTGCCCTCGTAAAAAATGTCCATTTCCTTCTCTCTTTCAAATGTCAGTTTTTCTTTTTCAAATTCTATTTCCAATGCGCGCTGGTAAATAACTTCCTGAAAACCATTGCCCAATGTTGTATGAACTTTCTGCGCGCACCCGATTATTTTTCCAGTAATGTCAGATTTATAATATTTGTCGTTTGTGTATTTTTCCATCAGTGAAATCATTTTAATCACGTGCGAATCTGTGGTTCAGACAGTTTATTTGAAGCCTATTTTTCCTTTAGGAATCGTGTCTTCTTTCATTAGGCGGGCGATAACTTGGAATATCATTTTGAAATTGGTATCATATTTTCTTTCCATCTTCTCGATTTTCTCGCTTAAATCCTTGTTTAGCGACAGCACTTGGCGAAGCTTTACGAAGATTCGCACGATTTGGATGCTGATAAGAATCGCCCTCTCGCTTTTGAGAACGGCTGAAAGCATAGCCACTCCTTGTTCAGTGAAGACATAAGGTAAAAATTTGGAATATTTGCCTCGGCCTTTTCTACGCAAAATGCTTTGTGGTTCTGGGTCGTTCTCTAAGATCACAATTTGTGATCTTAGAAATATGTCCGCTTCTTTTTTGTTTAATTGAAAGGCAAAATCAGCCGGAAAACGTGCCAAGTTTCTTTTCATTGCCTGATTTAATATTCTTGTTTTCACGCCGTAAAGTTCCGCCAAATCACGATCAAACATCACCTTTTGCCCGCGGATGAAAAATATCTGATTCACAATTCTTTCATCGGGAATCACCGCCAGTTCTTTTTGTTGTTTTATTTTTGACATTTTTATTTTGAAATTATTTCCTTCTCCCCCGTACTCGGGGGAGATGTCCCGATGTACTCGTCGGGACAGAGAGGGCGCACGGGAACCGCGTTTTCGGCGAGAGCCCTCTCCCCAGCCCCTGCCTACCGGACAGGCAGGCTCTCCCGATTACGGGCGAGGGGGCAAATCCATCAGTGAAATCATTTTAATCATGTGCGAATCTGTGGTTCAGACTACCTTCCCGTCTTCATCTTCTCCAGCCATTGGGCGTATTCGCTTTTGTATTGGGTTCCGGGTCCGGTAGTGGATGTTTGCGATTTGAGCTGGCTTCCGATTTTTCCGCTGACGCTTTCGAATTCTTTCTGAACCGCTTTTTCGATTTCTCCGACGCCCTGTTGGATGGCTTTGGTGATCATTTGCTGGACAACCGCCGAGATGATTTCTTCCGGGTGCGTCGCTGAAGCGATGATTTTGTTGCCGAGATCCTGGGTGTTAGTGTAGGCTTCTTTTATGACGGAACCGGGAGTAATGACAATTGTTTTGCCCTTGTCGTCAACTTTTTTTTCGTTGCTCTTCCATGCCTCGTTGGCGACAGCTTTGGTCTCGGCGATTTTCTTTTCTTCTTCCAATTTCTTTTGATATTTGCTTTGGGCGTCGATGGAAAAAGCCCAGGGATTGTTGATGCCGGAAAGATAGAGGCTCAGGTTTTTGAAATTTCCGCCGGCAAACATCTGCGACGGGTCACTCTCATAAGTCATTTGGGGAACGGCCGGCTTGTCGACCGTGGTTTTTTTGCCTATTTCTACCAGCTGTTTGGAATAGCTTCCTGATCCGGAGAAGCCTTCGCCGACATAGCCTGTCGATGAGCCGCGGCCTTTGGTGACTTGGCTCAAATAGTCGTTCATATACAGCCGGGTTTTTTCTTCCGGTTCTTTGACTAGATAGCTTTGCCAATCGGTAATAAACATAGCGGAAGAGGTGGAAGTGCCGCCGACCAGTTTCCCGATCTGCTGGTTGAGCATCGTCATAGCTTGTTGCTTCAGCATCCCCAGCATAATGCCTGTGATGCGCTCGTGGATTTCTTCCAGCATTTGTTTGTATTGCGGGTCGATCGCCGGCCAAAGAGCGGCGTGGGTTTTCGCGGGGGAAAACAGAAAAACCGCCGCGATGAAAACCGCCGCCAAAGTTTTTTGGATATTTTTTAGGAGAACACTGCTTTTGGCAGAATTTATTTTTATTTCCATCTTTATATTTTTTCAGCGGATAATAAATCCAAATTTCAAAGCTCAAATATCAAATCAAGCTCAAAGCTCAAAATCCAAAGCTTTTTTTATTTGGATTTGGAATTTGATTTGTCATTTGGATTTTGAACTTTGGATTTCATGATCTTGAATTTGGAAGGAGCAGTTATTCGGACTATTGGTCTTCTACTTGGCTATCGTTATCTTCTTCAGAAAATTCCAGTCCGTATGTTTTCAAAATCTCTTTGGTGTCGTCGTCGTATTCCATTCCGTATTCTTCGAATTTCATCGCGGCTTCCGTGGAAAAACTCATCAAGTTTTCAACATAGACCTGGATTTTGGAAAGTCGGACAATGTCTTCCAGCGGATCGTCTGCCTCGGAATCAATATTGCTTTTCAGCGTTTGGGCGTACATCGCGAAACGCATAGCTTTGATATGCAATTCAACCAATTCTTCCGGCACTTCCACCGCCTGAAGTTGTTCCAAAGATTTCTCGCTGATCTGGGTCAGATCATCCAGCGAAGATGAATTTTTGGAATCAAGCGCGTAAGTGATTTCGTTGGTAAAAGACGACATAACCTTGTTGATGTCGGAAAAGGAAGTGATGGGCTTGGGGGAATTGCTGGAAAAAATATAGTACACCCCGATGATGTATTCGGAAAAATCTTTTTTTCTTCTTTCTTCGGCTTCTTCTTCAGACAGCCCGGAATAATTTTGTTTTTTGATTTGGATGTCGTCTTGGGTGATTTCCGGAAGTTCAATTTCTTTTTGTCCTGTGTTCAGGGCTTCATCGATAAGGCTTTGGATTTCTTCCAAGGTGACGTCTTGGTTTTCCGGATCGGTTTGGGCGGTTATCTCCGACAGCTTCTCAGCCATTTCTTGAGTTAAGTTTTTTTCTTCCGTATTTTCTCCAAGCACCGCTCCTTCCGTTTCCGTGTCATTTTGTATCTTCTGTATATTCTCCGCGTTGATAATCCTGTCTCCCGGCGCCGGTTTCAAGGGGTCGTAGCCGGCTTTTATTTCCGCGCCGTCGGAATAGCTGTCGTTGTCTGTGTCGCGGTTTCGCGGATCGGTGCCATAGGTTCTTTCTTCCGCGTCAGTCAGACCGTCTTGGTCGGAATCAAGAAAAATATTGTTGGTTGTACCGAGAGTATTTTCAATGGAAAAACGAAAAACCAAGCTTAAAAAAACTAAGCTCGCCAGAATCAGCTTTGCTGTTTTTGGAGTATTCATGCAAGTCGCTGAAGAACTGAAATTTTCGAGAAATTACTGTTTGAGAACCCAAAAATTCTCCAAAAATTTCCATTGGCAGCCGTTGATTGAGGGAAATTTTTGGCAAGAATTTTTAGGGTTCGAGTTTAATTTCGAGAAAAGTTCAGTTCTTCAGTGGTTCATTATTCTTGACAAAATTATACCATACTTTTTGTAAATTCGGAAAAGGAAAAATGGGTGTTGATAACTTTTTTATGTTTGCTGGAATGATTTTTGTCTGTTACATTGAAACTATGAAAAGATTGGCGATTTTTGTCGAGAAAATTACTGAAAAAGAAGTCGGACTTAACCAGTGCGTCTTGGTTTTTTTGTCGGTGCTGGCTATTCGCAATTTTATCGAACAATTTATCGCGCTGACCTCGCCGGTTACGCCGGAAGAGTCTGCCATTGAATTGTCGCACAACTTGTTTTTCTTTTCCCTGGCTTATCTCCTGATTTGGATGTTTATCAGCCTCGTTCTCAAGATCAAACCCCAAAAGCTGGCGTATCTGATCACTTGGTCGTTTCTTTTGATGCTTTTGCCGCCGATTATCGATATGACCAGGACCGGCGGGGAAATATATTGGAGCTTCTATCTTTTGGGCGGTCCGAAAGATCTGGCGGGGTACTTTGTTTCGATATTTGGCAATTTGCCCAGTGGAATCGTTTATTTCGGGACTAAAATCACTTTTCTTTTGGCAATCGGCCTTATTTCGGCTTTTGTTTTTTTGAAAACGAAAAATTGGACAAAAACCGTCCTTTCGGGAATCGGAACCTATCTTATTTTGTTCTTTATGGGAGCGTTTCCTTCAATTCTATTTTTTATCTATAGTCTTTTCAGTGGAAAATTAGCCATTTCCAGCATTCAGGGTTTCCATATTGCCCAGTTTTTCGGCGCTTCGGGCAAGCTTTGGGGGATTAACTTTGAAAGCCTAAAATACGCTTTTGCTTGGAAACTGGGCATAATTTACTTCCCGTTTCTAATTCTTTTACTTACGGCTTTATTTTTCTTGATCAGCCGGGAAAAACTGCTGGCGACGCTCAGAAATTACCGTTATCCACAGGTTGTTTACCATTCAGGATTGTTTTTGGCGGGATTGGGCTTGGGAATTTTGGCTTATCCCGGCAATTTTGAGTTAACTTTATTTTCCGTGGCGGCGGTTTTGACCTTGCTTATCAGTGTTTGGCTAGCCTGGTTCGCCTCGGTAGTAGTGAATGACATATATGATTTTGAAATAGACGCCATTTCTAATCCGGAGCGTCCTTTGCAAAAAGGCGTATTTGAGCCAAAAGAATATACTGAGTTGGGGATAACCTGTTTTCTGCTTTCTCTTTTGGGCGGTCTTACTTTGGGTTTTCCCTTTGCTGTTTTGCTTTTGGTATATCAAATCTTGGCTTGGTTTTATAGCGCGCCGCCCTTTCGCCTCAAAAAGTTTCCGCTTTTGGCGACTTTCACTAGCGCTCTGGCCCTGCTTATGATTTTCTTTTTAGGGTATATTTTAGCGGCGGACGGGCAAGATATCCACAGCTTGTCCTGGAGAATAACGCTACTTTTGCTTATCGCGTACACTATTTCTTTGCCGATCAAAGATTTTAAGGATATTAAGGGCGACAAAGCCGACGGAATTTGGACAATCCCGGTGATTTTTGGAGAGAAAAAAGGGCGGCTTATCGTAGCGATAAATATTTTTACTTCCTATGTTTTGAGCGTTTTTTTCTTGAACGAAATGAAGCTCTTCTTTTGGGCGGTGATTTTCGGCGGGCTGACCTTTTGGGTGGTAGTTTCTCCCAAAACAAAACCGCGCCAGTTGTTTTGGCCGGTTCTCTTTCTGGTATTCGTTTATGGATTAATTTTAGTTAAGATAGTATTTTTATAAAACTCGCTAAAGCAGAGTGAATAGTAGCTAATGAGAGCGAATGTGTTAATTGGATTAGTTTTTATTCGCTTTGATTAGCACTGATTTCGCGAGTTATTATCTCCCAATCTTCTATTCCCAGTTCTTGCGCTCTTTGTGTCGGCTTGATGCCGGCTTTTTCTAATATTTCTTTCACTTCAGTTTTGCTGATGTGCAACCCGTTGGATAAATTATTCAACAGGGTTTTTCTCTTCGCGCTAAATCCAGCCTTGACAATTTTAAAGAACTTTTTTCTTTCATTGTCCTCCTCGCCCGTAATCGGGAGAGGATGTCGCGTACTCGCGACAGGAGAGGGCAATGGCGTAATCCTTATCACTGTCGAGTCCACTTCCGGCACCGGCCAGAAAGCTTTTCTGTCGACATAAAATAGCAGTTCCGGTCTGGCGTAATATTGCACGCTGACCGCCAGGATGCTCATTTGTCCGGGCTTTGCCGTAATTCTCTCCGCCACTTCTTTTTGCACCATCAGAATCATTTCTTTGGGAGGATATTTTGTTTCCAAAAATAACCGGATAATCGGTGAGGTGATGTAGTATGGAATATTGGCAACGACTTTATAGTTTTTAAAATTATTTAGTTTTATTAACTCGGGCAGGTTTATTTTTAGAACATCACCCGTAATTATAGCGGTTTTATTTTGAGAATTGAAAATTGGATCATTTAAAATTGATTGAAAATTGAAAATTGAAAATTGAAAATTATCAGCTAGTTTTTTTGCAAGGTTCTCATCCTTTTCGATACAAATTATTTTTTTTGAATTGCCCACTAATTCTTTAGTTAAGACTCCTTCTCCCGGCCCGATTTCAACCACAAAATCATCCGCGCTTAAATTGGCGGCTTTGATTATTTTCGCAAGGACAGTCTCGTCTCTTAAAAAATTCTGCCCAAGGGACTTTTTGGGTTGCATAAAATATGGCACACTGGATTAAAATTTCACTAAAACTAATTCAGCACTTCTTCCACTTTCACTCCGATCACTCCGGCGCCAAGGGACGCGAGTTTTTGGAAGGCGACTTTGTCGAGGTCGATGACGCGCCCTTTGCCTTGCGGACCGTAGTCGTTGATTTGGACAATGACGGATTTGCCGCTGGCGGTGTTGGTTACTTTAGCATAACCGCCCTTGGGTATGGTGGTGCTGGCGGCGTACATCCCGCCTTGATAGGCGTACCAAGTAGCTTGACCTTTGTTGGCTTTGCCGCATTTGACGTAGGTGCCTTGGGTTTCGATTTGCGCGATCGGATCTTTGACAATGTTTTTTTCCAGAACGACGCGGGAAATTTCCTTGCCGTCTTTGTAAGTGATTTTGTATTTTATTTCTTTGATCCCTTTTTCTCCTTTTTGTTCGATTTTTTTCTCGCGCCAGCCCAGCCGGGGATCATTTTTGGCAGTCGTTTTAAAATCGATTTCTTCAGGAATAACTTTTTCTTCCACGTTTATTCTGGTGACGGAAATTGTTTCGAAGTTTTTCGGCGAAGCGCCGATGTCCGGAGAAACTTTATCCAGCCGTCCTAATTTCACTCCGTTTTCGTTCAAGGCCAGGCCGATATTTTTTTGCAAAGTATAAGCTTCCTTGGTGCTTCCGTCAACTTGTATTTTTATCTTCACGGCGCGCCTTATTTCAATATTGGTTCCGGTTAATACCCTTTCCGTTTTGTCGGGAATAATTTGGTCGTGCTTGGAAAGAGTTATGCTTTTTTCTTTCAATAAGTTTTCGACGGTATTTTCGGAAGACGTTATTTCAAACTCGAAACCGTTGTCATTGATGTTGATTGTTTTTTGGGAAGAAGAAAAATCCAGCGATTTTTCGGAATCGGAAAGAAGAGCGAAAACTTTTCTAAAAAAAACTAAAAACAGAATTATTATAAAAATCTTTACGAATAAATTGTTTTTCATGACGGGGCTTCTTGAAAATCCAAATTTCAAAGTCCAAAATCCAAATCAAGCCCAAAGCTCAAAAATAAAAATTTTTTGAACTTAAGTTTTTGGATTTTATTTGTCATTTGGATTTTGTAATTTGAGTTTTTGGGCTATTCTGTTTTGAATCTATATTGCAGCGCTTCAGCGATATGCCCTTGCTGGATATTTTCGGACGCGGCCAGATCGGCGACAGTGCGGGCGACTTTGATTATACGATAATATGAACGCGCGCTCAAGTGCAAGCTGGTTACCGCGCTTTTCATAAGCTCGATGCAAGCGGAGTCGAGCTGGCAGAACTTTTTGATTTGCTCGCCTTCCATTTCGCTATTGGTGACGATTTTGGAGCCGGAAAATCTTTCTTTTTGGATGGATCTGGCTTTTTCCACTCTTTCTCGAATCGTTTTGGAATCTTCGCTGGTCGAATTTTGGGATAATTTTTCAAATTTCAGCCGCGGGACTTCCACGTGCAGATCAATGCGATCCATAATCGGTCCGGAAATTTTTTGCTGGTATCTTATAACCGAAGCGGGATTGCAGGAGCAGGCTTTTTCCGGATCGGTGGCGTTACCGCAAGGGCAGGGATTCATAGCGGCGATTAGCGTAAAGCGGGCGGGAAATTCCAACGTGCCTTGCGCCCGGGAAACGGAAATCATGCCGTTTTCCAGCGGTTGGCGGAGGTTTTCCAGCACGGAACGCTGGAACTCGGGAAATTCGTCCAAAAATAATATTCCGCGGTGGCTCATACTGATTTCTCCGGGCTTGGGGAAAGTCCCTCCGCCCACTAATGACACGGCGCTGGCGCTGTGGTGCGGAGAGCGGAATTGTCTTTTAGTGATAAGCGCTTCGTCGCGGGGAAGCTGTCCGGCAATGGAAAATATTTTAGTTACTTCCAAAGATTCCGGAATGGTGAGTTTAGGCAAAATGGAAACCATAGTTTTGGCCAAAAGCGTTTTTCCTGATCCGGGCGGGCCGTTAAGGATGACATTATGTCCTCCGGACGCGGCGATTTCCAAAGCGCGTTTGGCGTGTTCCTGACCTTTAATATGCGACATGTCCACCAGGTGCTCTTCGTCTAAAAAGAGTTCATCCAAATTTATTTTTGGCGCGGGGGCGATCAAATTTTCTCCTCCTAGATGAGCCAAAACTTCCAGAAGAGAGCCGACCGGGATAACCGAAACGCTTTCAATGACGGAGGCTTCCCGGGCGTTTTCACGCGGAACGTAAATTTCGGCGATGCTTCTGTCTTTGGCGAAAATTGCCATTGAAAGGACGCCTTTGACCGGCCGCACTTTTCCATCCAGCGAAAGTTCTCCCAGAAATAATTTATCCTTGAAGTCGAAGAAAACTTGCTTTGTTGCCAGAAGAAATCCCAAGGCGATGGGCAGATCATAAATCGGTCCTTCTTTCTTGAGATCGGCCGGAGCCAAGTTGACTGTTACACGTCCGGCGCGATGAGGCGGTCTGAAACCGGAATTTCTGATAGCCGCGCCGACGCGATCGCGCGATTCTTTGACGGCCGTGTCCGGCAAACCTACGATGTTGAATTGGTGAAGGCCGGCCGTAACCGTGTCCACTTCCACTTCAACCAGTTCACTCTTGAGTCCGATAGTTGTGGCGGATAAGACTTTGGAAGACAAAATCGTGGAACGTGAATCGTAGAACGTGAAACTTGTTAGTTTTCGTTATGCGTTACGCGTTTTAAGTTATGCGATATTATCATTATACCACCAATCGTAATAAAGACATCCGCCAGATTGAATATCGGCCAGAATGTGAGGTCGATGAAGTCGATGACACAGTCGAAAAATAGGCGGTCGATCAGGTTTGATACGCCGCCGGACAAGATGAATATCAAAGCACCAAATCTCAAATCACAAATTTCAAATAAATTCCAATTTTCAAAATTCGAAATCCCAAACCTTTTTGATTTTTGAATATTGTGATTTTGGATTTGTTTGGAATTTGTTATTTTGGATTTGTGATTTCCAATCGCGTTTAGGAAAAAAACAGCTGACAATATCAAAATGAAAACTAGAAGAAGCTGTGAAAATTTAAGCCCAAACGCCAGGTTGGCATTGCAAATATAAAATCCGCCATTCAGGCG
>MFSF01000005.1 GCA_001784815.1 Candidatus Moranbacteria bacterium RIFOXYA12_FULL_44_15 | reverse complement strand
ACAAAAAAGAGAATTAAAATTCTCTAATCCGGACGCTATTTACTCTTTAAGGAGTAAAATTGGAACAAATATTAATTGTTCAGTGGTATGGACAAAGCGAGATTCTTAAAAGTATACGCCAATTTGCCGATTAAAATCCGCGAGCAGGTGGTTTTGGTTATTGAAGAAAATAACGTGAAGAATACCATTTCATGGAATGTCGCTTATATTGAAATAGAAAATGAAACTGTTTTAGGAAAAAAGATATTTGATAAACTTGTAAAATTGGAATTGATTTAATTGAATAACATGAACAAAAAAAACGAAAGAAATAATTCTGACGAAGAAAAGGAAATTGATTTCGATATAAAAGAGTTAGTAAAGATGAGACTGGGCACGATTCCAAAAGGAGTTAGTGTTTCAATCGGTTCGCAGGGAAGTTTCAAGGCGGAGGAGCTGGTAAAACATATAGATTTGGATGATGAAATTGGAAAAATCATTGTGGAGATAGACATGGAGTTTCTTCGCGATCTTAAAAATGGAAAAATATATGAGCAAATCGCTTTTAATAACGCGGCCAAACTATGAAATTACGACTCGATATTTGTATGTCTGGAATAAGGAAGTTATAAGGAAGGTGAAGGACAAGGGTGTCGCGGTTATGGATTTGCAAAAAGAAAAAGCAAACAGGAAAGAATTTGAAGGCAGGATGCGCAAAATCAATCCTGCCTTAGTTTTACTTAACGGACACGGAGGAAGAGATTGCGTAAGCGGACATGACAATGAAATTATTGTAAAGGCGGGAGAAAATGAAGATATCTTTGAAAGAAAAATAGTTTATGCTTTGGCTTGCCAATCCGCTTTATTTTTAGGTCCAAAAAGCGTGCAGGCAGGCGCAGTCGCTTTTATCGGATATAAAAAAGATTTTATTTTCTTCACGGATGATAGCAAGGCGGCGCATCCTGAAAAAGACAGCATAGCTAAACTTTTTCTTGATCCGTCAAACAGGCTTTCCATTTCTTTGATTAAAGGCAATTCTGTTTTAGAGTCGGTAAAAAAAATCTCAAAAACATTTTTCAGAAAATATCAAAAGAGTTTTAAACAGCGATGCCGACTTGCAAGATTATTCTTCCTCAATGATGATCCCTTATGTTGTCTGGAATATGCGCCATCAAGCTTGCTATGGAGATCAGGAGGCTTGTTTTTGAGTGAATTGAAATTTTCCCTAGCATTTTTAATGGAAAAATTATGAAGATTTAGCTTATTACACACGGTGGCCCAATTCGGTGCATATTTCGAGAAGCTCTTAAAGTTAAAGAACCGAATGAAATTGTGAACGGGTCAATTATTAAGTTGGAAAAAGATAAGCTAGGCCTCCATGTTATTAATTAAAGAAATATCGTAAAATAGTTAAGCTAAAAAATATGGACAAAAAAACACTTTCGATCGTCGCTGTCGCAATAAATAATCTCGAAGTCAATAAACGATTTGTTTCGAGCATTCGTCAATATACGGATGAAAAATATGAATTAATAATTATTGATAACGGTTCAACTGACAAAGAGTCCGTCGCGTTCTTCAAGCAGAACGCAGATAAGTATTTTCGATTTGATAAAATAGTCTCATTGTCTAAAGCTTGGAACAAAGGTATACAAATTTCAAGTGGACAATATGTGGCTGTTGTTAATAATGATGTTGTTGTGTCTCCGAACTGGTTTACGCCACTGAAAGAAACTTTAGACAAGAACAAGAAAGCGGGAATGGTTTCCCCGATTACTTTATGGTTAATGAGGGGTCTTTTCGGAAATGCGCTGATAAAAAAGATAGATAAAAAATTCAAAAAACCATACCAGCTGAAAAAATTCAAAGATGTGGTATGGGGTGAATTTATGTTATTTAAGCGTGAGGCCTTGGGAAAGGTGGGTGGATTTAGTGAATTATATGAAAGAGCTAGTGGCGAAGATTTAGAAATGATTTTTCAGTTGTATTCCAAGGGATTTGATATTTATGTTGACCCGCGCGTATTCATTTATCATGAGGGTGGCAGGTCGCAAACGCCGGACATTATCTCAAAAAAAGATAAGGATGAATATTGGAATCGAAATTGGAAGCTTTTTTTATCCAGATGGCCAAAATATACGAAAGGCTGGAAATAAGGATAATTTACGATGGGGGAATAGTTTGCGCGCGCGGGTGGGTAGGCGCAAACACGCTTTTCTAGGGTATAATTCCCCGCAGTGTCGCTTCCGTTTTTTTGTTTCACAAAAATCCAAAACAAAAACAATAAAACAGGCAAGCGCGGATTTTGCAAGTTTTTGCGTATTTTCGTGTAGTATAGTAGCATTAGGGCATGGGAACCGAGATTGAGGACATAAAATCAAAGCTGAATATCGTGGATGTTTTGGGAGAGTATCTGCGTTTGGATAAGGCAGGGAGCAATTATAGGGCTCTCTGCCCTTTTCATAATGAAAAAAGCCCTTCTTTTATGGTGAGCGAGGAACGGCAGATGTGGAAATGCTTCGGTTGCGGGAAAGGGGGAGACATTTTCAGTTTCGTGATGGAAATCGAGGGGCTGGAATTTCGGGAAGCCTTGAAAACCTTGGCGGAAAAAGCCGGCGTGAAACTTCAGGGATACAGCCCCCAAAAGGCCAAAGAGAAAAATCGGATCGGAGAAATTTTGGAATTGGCGACTAAATTTTATGAAGTGCAGTTGTGGAAAGGCGAGGGAAAGGAAAAAATCCTGCCATATCTCCGCGAGCGCGGTTTAAAAGACGAAACGATCAGAGAATTTCGGCTGGGTTACGCGCCACGAGGTTGGAGGAACGCAATTCAATTTTTGACGGGCAGGGGGTATAAAATTGAGGAAATTGCGAAGACAGGGTTGCTGGTGGAGAAAAAAGATGCTTACCGCGATTCGAATCTACGAATACATTCGAATTCACGAATTCACGAATCACATGAAGAAGATATTCGCAGATTTGAAGATTCGCGTACATTCGCAGATTCGAATCGGTTCTATGATCGGTTTCGGGATCGGGTGATGTTTCCAATCGCGGATTATTCCGGACGCGTGGTCGGGTATAGCGCGCGGGTGGCGCCGGGCGCCGACGAGTCGCAGGCCAAATACGTCAACACGCCGGAAACGGAAGTGTATCATAAAAGCAAAATTCTTTACGGCATCGACAAGGCCAGAATGGAAATAAAACAGCGGGACTGGGCGCTTCTGGTGGAGGGGAATATGGACGTTATCGCCGCCAGCCAGGCCGGAATCAGAAATGTCATCGCGGTCAGCGGGACGGCGCTTACGGAAGATCAGGTGAATATCATCAAAAGGTACACCAAAAATATCAAAATGTTTTTCGATATGGACAGCGCCGGGCAATTGGCTACTCGCAAAAGCATCAAACTTTGCTTCGCGGCTGAGATGAACGTGAAAATAGTGGAGCTTTCAGCCGGGAAAGACGCGGCGGATATCGCCAGGGAAGATCCCAAGAAACTTTTGGAAGCCATTCGCGATTCCAGAGGAGCAATGGAATATATTCTGCTCAAAGCTTTTTCGCGTTTTGAAAAAAATGAAGCGGAAGGCAAAAAGAAAATCGCCGCGGACGTTTTGGATATGATCGCCGGCATTGAAAATGAAGTGGAAAAAAACTATTGGATAAAAAAACTTTCCCAAGAGTTGGAGATAAATGAAACGGCATTGACGGATACCCTTAAAAAGGCTAATCTTAGAAGCAGAATACGAAGAAGTGAAGAATCCGCGGATGCCGCCGGTTCGCCGGATGGAAAAAATTTGGCGGACAGGAAAAAAATCGAAATACTGGCGGATGAAATAATCGGGCTTATGCTGTCTTTCCAGGGTGTTTGGAAGAGGGTAGTTGAAAAAGAAGCCGCGGCGCTGGCTTTTTCAAAAGATAGTCTTCTGAATATTTTGGTAAAAGACGGACAAAGTCTTGGTTTTGATTTTGGAAAACTAGTTGACTTTTTGCGTCAGGAAGGAAAAGAGAAAGAAAGGGCGCGGGCGGAAAAAATATATTTCGAAAAAAAATACCGGCTTGATTTGAATAATAACCTGGAAGAAATTTTTATCGAAAATCCGCTTTTGGAATTGGAGCAAATCATTAAGGGGATAAAAATAGAGATAAAGAAAGAAAAACTTTTGAAAATTACGACTGATTTGAAAATGGCGGAAGAAAAGAAAGACAAGGGAGCGGTTGAGTTGCTGAAAAGCGAATTTAAAAAAATATCCGACGAAGCGTTTAATTTAACGCAATAAGTCCTATATTTATAAATTTATTTTTTTATGGCAATAAAGAAAAGCAAAAAAAAGAAGGCGGTTTTTTCCCGCAAAAAAAGCCTGAAGAAGAAAGAGAAGAAACTGGCGGCTAAAGGCGGAGTTCGCAAAGCCGGGAAAAAAATTGGAAAAACCAAAGTGGCTTTGAAAAAAGCGAACCCCGTTTTCAAAAAGAATACAGCTTCTAATCCGTCCGGTAAAGCGAAGAAGGAAACAAAAAAGGCGGCGGAAGAAAAAATTGCGGAGAAAAGAAAAGATTTTGTGGAGGATTTGATTTATCGCGCTCGCCAAAGGGGCTTTGTCACGGAGGATGAGATTTTGCATGCTGTTCCGGACGCGGAAAAAGAGATTGAAAAACTGGAGGAACTATATGACCGGTTGGAAAAATCCAGCATCCGGGTAGTCAGTTCGGATGAAATGATCAAGATGGAAACTGACAAGATTTCTCAGGATTTGGACGTGGAAAAAAACAGCGGCAAGAAGAGAAAGGAAATGGCGGCGATGTCGGTTCCGGAAGAAGCCTCATCGGATCTGGTGCAGATGTATCTGCGAGAAATCGGTCGGGTGGATCTTTTGAAGACCGAAGAAGAAGTTTCTCTCGCCAAAAGAATTGAAAAAGGGGATTTGGCGGCCAAGCAAAAATTGACCGAAGCCAACTTGCGCTTGGTGGTTTCTATCGCTAAAAAATATGTCGGACGTTCGCATAACTTGTCATTGCTTGATTTGATCCAGGAAGGGAACATTGGACTTTTCCGGGCGGTGGAAAAATTTGATTATCGAAAAGGCTATAAGTTTTCCACTTACGCCACTTGGTGGATCCGCCAGGCGGTGACACGGGCGCTGGCCGACCAATCTCGGACGATCCGCATTCCGGTGCATATGGTAGAAACGATCAATAAATATATCCAAGTAACCAGAAGGTTGGTTCAAGATTTGGGACGCGAACCTTTGCCGGAAGAAATCGCCGTGGAAATGGGATTGGAAGTGGAAAAAATCCGCCACATTCAAAAAATTTCCCAGGAAACGGTGTCCCTGGAAACGTCCGTGGGGTCGGATGACGACGATTCGGTTTTGGGGGATTTTATCGAGGATACGGAAACGGTGATGCCCAATCAAATCGCCAGCCGCAAAATGCTCAAAGATCACGTGACGGAAATTTTGAAAGAGCTGACTCCGCGCGAGCAGAAAATTTTGAAAATACGTTTTGGTTTGGAAGACGGCGTGACGCACACACTGGAAGAAGTCGGGCAGGAGTTCGGCGTAACGCGCGAACGCATCCGCCAAATCGAAGCCAAGGCCTTGGAAAAAATCCGAGATCACAAGGGAATCAAGAAGTTGCGGGACTATTAAGGTTATCCACAGGGGACAGGTTGACAGTGTTTGGATAGTTTGCTATATTAGTTTCATGAAAAACTCGGTGAAAAATTACATTACCATTAAGGTATTGTCAGTCGTCTTTGGACGATAATTTCTCGCTGGGATTTAGTAAAGGAAATAGAAACGAAAAAACAATCCCAGCTAAAACTGGGTTTTGTGTTTTCTCTACGAATTACGAATCTGTACGAATATACGAATTACGAATATTTTTTAGATAGGTTATAGTTCTTTGAGAAAAAAAGTTGTTTGGCATTCGTAAACCTGTATGTCGGAAGGTAAATAAAAAAATTGTTTATCGTCCGGCATGCAGATTCCTGGCGACGGTTACCTCTCTATTAGAGAGGTTTAAGAAATCTTTCTCGGCTTACGGCTCCCTCAAAAGGGGCTGAAAATCTAGCCAAGGGCTGAATGTCATATCAAAAACAATTCTATTTTTTTCAAGAGGAGGGTTTTATGTGCGAAGTTGTGCAACAACTCATGAGCGGTCTGGTGAAAGAGGATACTGACATCGCTGAGTCTGAAATTGACGAAAGCGATATGAGCGGCATGGCGATGGCTGAAGCTAATTCGCGTGTCATCGTGTATGGATATTACGTCCACGTTGATGGGCGAATACGGGGAGGTGCCCAAACATGCCAAGCATGAAAAAGAAGCCAGATCAAAATGAGGAGGACAACAAACGCAATTTTTTAAACCCCGCCTCGGAGAAGCTTGCTGAGCTCATGATTGAGCTTCGAAGAGGTAAACTGGAAGAAATCGAAGTGGACAAATACTTGGCCGAAAGCGGTTTGACCGCTTAGGTCGGACGCAATGGACTTTAGTTTAGCGACATCAGTATGCTAAGCGTGCTCTTACACAAAGCTGGTCCAGTTAGGAGAGAAACACAATACCGTTGTGTTTCTCTCTAATTTTTTCAACAATTTTTTTATATATTTTCCAATTCACGCAAACAATGAAAGAAATATCAACCCAAAAATCAAATAACATTATCATAGACATTATTATCCGACGGATGTCGGGTTGATTTTGTTTTTCAAAACTGGAAAAGCAAAATGAACTCGACGGAACCCCGTTGGTTTTTTTGTTCGCGAATGGGAAAGCGAATGGAAATGAATAAAAAGAGGAGGAAGTTATGGATAAAGAGAAGCTGGTGGAGACCTTGGATAGACTTTTGGAACTTGACCCGGGTAAATTTGCCAAGTTGGTTGCCCGGAAAGAAATTGCCTTAGGCAGCAATGGTCAGTTGGAAATTGATTTTGAGGTGTATAAACAGTTGACCAAGTAGAGTATGAATGCAGGGGGCGCGAAGAACCTTTCGCGCTCCCGCTCTAAAATTCAGACAAAACAAAAAGACGCCAAAACGCCTTTTTTTGTTCTCTGAATCCGGGAAACTATTTGCTGTCCTTTTTTGCCAGAATGCCCAAGAGAATAATGCCGATAGCAAGCAGTGCTCCCAATATGTACATGTTAATCATAAAGTTGTTTATGTCCATAAAAGTTATTCTTTGGTTAAAAATAAACCTCCTCCAAAAAATATAGCTGATAAGACCAAGCCGGAAACCACTGTAAACCAATCAGTTTTGTCATTGAAGAGCGGTCCGATAAAAACAGTCGCAAAGAAAATCTGCCCTATTTCGCAAGAAATATCCGAGAGTTTTTCTATTCTGGCTTGGGAGAGTCTTATGTGCATGATTTTCATCTTTGTTTTTACTACCCTAAATATATCAAAATATTCTCCGCTTGACAATCGGCGGCGGTTTTTGCTAAACTGGCGCTATGCGAAACCAAATAAACAATCTCTTGTTGTTGCTACTTACCCAACACCCGGTGGTTGTTTTTAGGATTTCGTAAAATAGTCCAAAAAAAGTTCTTTATAACAACTACCATTGGGGTGGTTGTTTTGTTTTCAACGCATAGTTCTTTTTATTGGAGGTAAAAACATGGATACGGAAATTGCATGTGTTTGCGGATCGCAGTTGAGAAAATATACCAGCTTCTTCTTTTGTGGAGGATGTAACAAGAAGTTCAAGGAGTATTCAAAGGAGAATCCGTTGACTGGAGGAAGAATATTCGTATTTTGTCAGATTTATGTCTGGTCAGTGTGAGTATGTGTTTCTGTGTTTCATATATGGGCGGTCCCGCGCGACCGCCTTTTTTTATGCGAAGTGTTGACAGATTTTTTCAGGGTGGTAAACTTTCAATATGAAAATTTCAGCGAACCAAAACCTCTATAGCTTTTTTTATTTCTTCTTCTGGTTTATCCGGAAGGCCGGTTTTGGTTTCGTGGAAATAAAAGCGTAGGATTTCAGAAATATTTTCAAAAAACCAAAGTCGGCCACGGAGCCGGCTTTTTTAGTTGTTTTTTAGTGAGACATTGGCAGTTCTTTAAAAAAGGAGGAAGCACAGTGACAAAAATGGGGCAGACAGAATCAAGCAGGGAAATAATTTCCGTTGAACGTAACGGAGAACCGGTTGAATTATTGGAGGTCGTTTTCAATATTCCTCCAAAGAAAAGTCCGGTTGGATTTAGGGTGGGCAAGTCTAATCGAATATCGGGAAGAATGTCGATGCGCAGAAAAGACAACTAATGGATGAAGAGGAGACAACATGTTGTACAATTTAAATTCTCGTAATGTGATAATATTGACCAATTGTATAAAAGCCGAGAATCCCGATGGGATTAGGGAAGCTTGGGCATCAGGATCTTCCGTGGAAAGAGAGATAATGTCAGCCGTTCTCATTACAGCACGGGAAAAAGTTTCGATGTCCTCAGGAATGAGGGAATGCGTAGCTAATATTCTTAGCGGAAAGGAGGATGAATGTCTATCATAGTTTCTTTGCCAAACGGTTATCGAGAAGCGTCGGTTGGTATCGCGCTTCATAAGGTTTGTCCGGGCTGTCAGATCATTTTTCTATCTGAGGGTGTTATTCTGGAGGGTGTGCCCGAAGGCTTGAATTGCGACATCAAGGACGCACTTGAGGTAGATGCTCGAGTGCAAGTGGGCATTATGAGAATGCAGTATTAAGAGTCGGTTTCTTCCGGCTCGAAAGGCGAGGGTTTGGATCTCATCCGGACCCCCGCCTCTTTTTTTTGCGAAGAAATATAAAACTCCCAATCTTGTAATAGATATGAAATAAAGGCTTGAAACAAGATAAAATAAAACCCATGGAAAATTCCAACAAGTCCGACCAGTATTTTTGGCATATGGTTTCCTCGTCTTTGTATATACTGCTCGTCGTTTTGGCGATCGTTTTTTTGAATTCACAAGGAAAATTGACGAAAGACATCCCCGTTTTTGATTTCATAATTTTAATCTTGGCGACGTATCGCTTGATCCGTCTTTTTACCTATGATCGGGTGATGGATTTCGTCCGGGATTATCTCGCGAAATTCGAAAGCGGTCCAGGAAGAACTTTGTGGCATCTGATCGATTGCCCTTGGTGCACGGGAGTGTGGATGGCGCTCATAGTTTTCTTTTTGTATTTCGCACACCCGTTGTTTTGGTATTTCCTTCTGATTATGGCCATCGCCGGCGCGGCGACATTCACGCAAATCACCATTTGGAAAATCGGACGGGAAGATTGAGGCTGTAATTTTTGAAATTATCGTTTGTAATATGAAACAAATAATTTTTAGTTAAAAAAACATTATGGAAACAGAAGGAAAAATTGGAAAATATCTGGACGGTTGGATGGGGGAATCTTTTTATTCGCTTTTCCGGATAATCATCGGAGTAGTCTTTTTTCTGCATGGAATTCAAAAAATGCTGGGCGCTTTCGGCGGAGTGGACGGATTGGGAGGAACGCCTCCGCTTTTAGGGCTATTCGGCTTGGCGGGAGTAATTGAAGTGTTTGCCGGACTATTCATAGCGGCGGGAGCATTCACCAGATTTTTCGCGGTCATCGCGGCGGTTGAAATGCTTGTAGCTTATTTGATGATCCATCTTCCCAACGGAGCGGTTCCGCTTCTTAACGGCGGAGAATTGGCTCTTCTCTATTTCGCGAGTTTTCTGACGATTGCCAAATACGGAAGCGGAAAATGGAGTCTGGAAAAAATGATGCTGGAGAAGGAAACGTTTTAGTTTTATCGCGTAAAAAAGAACTTGTGTTGAGTTCTTTTTTGGTTGATTATTGATTTTTTAGAACTTACATAGGTGAGGACATCCGATGTCCTGTTGTGTCGAAATAGTAACTTATAAGATTTTGAGTATTTCAGCTATAGTTGAGCTGTTTTTCTAACATAACATTGGACATCGGATGTCCAAATGCTAAAAAACGCGCAAGTTCTGATTATATTATCTGACCTTTTCCTCGAGAAATTCTTTGAGTGCCGCAGCCTGGTTGAAGCGCTTTTCGTTGGCGCCGTAGATAAGCGTTATGGTTCGATTTCCTTTTTCTCTTCTTAGAATCTTTCCAATCTCTTTGCCTCTGAGCGCCAATTCTTCAAAATATTTTTCTCTGAAACCGGTCCATTTCCGAGGGTCGTGCGAAAACCATTTGCGCAGGCGCAGGCTCGGCGCGATTTCTTTCAGCCACAAATCAACCGCGGCGTCTCCTTTGAGGAGGCCTCTTGGCCAGACGCGATCGACCAGAATCCTGGCGCCGTCGTCTTTTTCCGGTTTTTCATGCGCCTGTTTGATTTTGATCATGCTATTTTTGGATAAATATTCTTTCATAACGGAATTGTTATTTTTTGTTTCCGGCTAAATATCTTTGAATAAGTTTGCCATATTTTTCCGCCGGGTAATGACAGTTGGAATTGGGAATTTCATCCGGATCAAGACAACACTCCGTGTCGATATGTCCGTTGGGATTTTTGCTGCTTTTTTTGGGCTTGTCATTGCTCTTGGCGCAAACCTTTTTGCCGTTCACGGTTTTTGTTTCCGCCAATATCCGCGCTGGTTTTCCAATGGAGGATGGCGCTATATTATTGTTTTTGGGTTTTGAAACAGCTGTGGTTTTTGATTTAGGCACTGTTTCATCAGGTGCAACGGCTTTCAGTTCAACTGGTTCTTTCGGCGGAGAAGGGACCGCTTCATCAGGAACCGGAAGCGCCTCTTCAGTTGTCGCTGTATTTAGAACATCCGGCAGTTGTCCATCAGGGTTGTCAGCGCCTTCACCTTTTGTTTCCGCGGCTGTTCCGGCGACTTGTCTCATGACGTCGTCGTTTCCAATCTCGCATACCGCGCCGGAAGTTTTTTCTCCCACTATGTTTTTAAAATCTTTGGCGTAATCGGAAATAGTTGAAATGCCAAGTGGTTTATTTAGTCCGCTGGAAAGACCGTCAGCCCCCGTTGTTTGCGAGCAAGCCTGCGGAACAGCATAGGCGGAAGCGAATGTTAGGATCAAGATTGGCAATACAATCCCAATAAATTTTTTTGTTTTAATCTTGTGTATATTCATAGGAATAATGTTTAAAGCTATTTTTTGTTATATTCAGGACTTACGCGTTTGCCTTGAATTCTGAATCAGTACCGTTTGCTATTAAGTTAACCCCAATATATCCATTAGGATTTCATTCTATAATTCAGTGACTTGTCCATAATTCTGCGGCAAACGCGTAAGTCCTGATATCATACGCAATTGTGCTAGTTCTCATTTTACAAAGCGGACGAATAAAAAATTTCAAAACTTCATACTTCATTGGTTCAGTTTAAAAACCACCGCCACGGAATTTATGCAATAGCGTTTTCCGGCAGGGGGCGGTCCATCGTTAAAAATATGTCCCAGATGCGAATCACAACGGGCGCAAACCACTTCGGTACGGCGCATTCCAAAAGATTGGTCTTCGCGTTCCTCGATATTATTTTTGTCGATAGGTTCAAAATAACTGGGCCAGCCGGTGCCGGATTCAAATTTGGCGTCGGCGTAAAAAAGAGGCAAATCGCAGGCGGCGCAATAATAGATTCCATTTTCGTGTTTGCCCCAAGCGCAGGAAAACGGCGATTCGGTTTCGCGTTGGCGCATTACTCGATATTGCTCCGGCATAAGAATTTTTTGCCATTCTTTTTCGGTTTTTTTGATTTTCTTAATCATACTTTTACTACACCAGAAAAGGCTTATTATTGCGCTAAAAAAAGGTAAAGCCGGCTACCCCCGTTTGACAAGAAAGGCATCGGGTGCTATACTTGCTTTTTATGTTAATACTTCTCGTTTAACGGACATAAGTATCTATGCATAAAAATATTTAATTTTTTATGTATAGAAAAAATGTACAGAAAAAACAACGCGCAACGGCCGCGCGTAAATAACGGCCGCGGCAGGAGCACCGGACGCAGTTTTCCTCGCAGAGGGCGGGGGAGAGCGGCGGGAGACTCAATAGACATTAACCGCTTCATAAACAAAGCTCATTTGCCTTCAGCGGCGGAGGTTTTTGTGCCCCGCTATTCTTTCAGTGAGCTGAAAATCCACGACGCGTTGAAGCGCGCGATTGAACGCCGGGGATATATTACGCCTACTCCGATCCAAGACCAAGCCGTTCCGGAGGTTTTGGCCGGACGCGATGTTATCGGCTTGGCCAATACCGGTACCGGAAAGACGGCGGCTTTTCTTATTCCGCTTATCCATAAAATTTTGGTTGATCCGCGGGAAAAAGCCTTGATTGTTGTGCCGACGCGCGAATTGGCGATTCAGATACAGGAGGAATTCTTGGCGCTGGCTCGCAGGCTTAACTTGTTTTCCGTGGTTGTCGTCGGCGGCGCCAACATCGGCCGGCAGATCAGCGAACTCCGCTTGCGGCATAATGTCGTTGTTGGAACTCCGGGGCGGTTAAAAGATTTGATCGACCGGAAGGTTCTGGACTTGTCCGGCTTTAATAATGTTGTTTTGGATGAAGCCGACCGGATGTTGGATATGGGATTTTTGCCGGATGTAAAACTGCTTTTGTCGCTGGTGGCGGAAAAAAGGCAGACTTTGCTTTTTTCAGCCACGTTCTCAGCAGAGATTGAAAGTTTGGTTCGGAGGTTTTTGAAAGACCCTCAAAAAATTTCCATCAAAACCGGAGAAACTTCCACTCAAGTTGAACAGGATATTGTCCGGGTTTCAATTGGTAAAGATAAAGTGGAGGTGCTGCACGATCTTCTTATCCAAACCGAGTTTGAAAAAGTGTTGGTTTTTACTCGCACTAAGCACGGCGCGGACAGGCTTTCCAAAAACTTGCACCAAAGAGGATTCAAATCCGAATCCATTCATGGCGACAAACCCCACGCCAAGCGGCAAAGGGCGCTTAAAATGTTCAAGGAAAACGTGATTGAAATTCTGGTAGCTACCGACGTGGCGGCTCGGGGTCTTGATATTCCCAACGTCAGCCATGTTATCAATTTCGATCTTCCCAACACTTACGAAGATTATATCCACCGCATCGGCCGTACGGGACGCGCCGACCAGCTGGGGAAAGCCTTGACTTTCGTGAATTAAAAAAGTCTTTTTAAAAAACTTCGTTCTCAAGACGGAGTTTTTTTTGGAGCTTGTTTTTTTGTCTTGGCAGTGATAGAGTAGAGAGTAATGGAAAACGAAATCAAAAAATTGACGCTGGAAGAATTGGGTTATGGTTCTTTCTTTGAATCCAGTCGAGTGAAACTCAAGCTCGACGATTTGGCTGTGGCGAGAGTAATCTCAGAAACAAAAGGAGCGTATAAAGTGAAAAACACCGACGGCGAGTATGTAGCCAAAATCACCGGAAAAATCAGGCACAATGCCCGATCCAAGGAAGATTATCCGGCGGTGGGAGATTGGGTGGCTGTTGCCGAGTCCGGCGAAGAGCAGGCAGTTATTCGCGGCATCTTGCCGAGAAGATCGGTGATGAAAAGAAAGACCGGCGATCAAGACAGACAAGGCGAGAAAAGCGAAACTCAGATACTGGCCACTAATATCGATACGGCCTACATCGTCCAGTCAGTCGGCCGCGACTTCAATCTCAACCGGTATGAAAGATATTTTGCTATAGCGAGAGAAGGTGGCATTGAACCGGCTGTTATTCTTAATAAGATAGACTTAATTTCTAGCGAAGAATTAGATTTAAAATTAACCAAAATTAAAGAACGGCTGGGTGATGTGTTGATGTTTGCCACCAGCGTTGAAACAGGCGAAGCATTGGAAGAATTAAAAAATAATATTGTCAGAGGCAAGACCTATTGTTTTTTGGGGTCGTCGGGCGTCGGAAAATCCTCGCTCATTAATTTTTTGATTGGAGGCGGGACGATCAAAACCGGAGACATCAGCGAATACGTCGAGAGAGGAAGACATGTCACTACCAGCCGCCAGATGTATTTTCTCTCTTCCGGCGGTATTGTGATTGACAATCCCGGCGTGCGGGAAATCGGACTGGCTGACGGATTGCCAGAAGGAGGCGGTGTATTCAAGGAGATTATAGCGCTTGCTAAAGAGTGTAAATTCATCGATTGCACGCATACCCAGGAACCCGGTTGCGCGGTGCTCGCTGCCGTCCAGTCCGGTACGCCCAATGGGGAGCAACTTGCCAACTACGTGGCTCTCAAAAAAGAAGCCGGGCATAATGAGGCGAGTAAACTGGAAAAAAGAAATAAAGATCGGCAGTTCGGGAAGTTTGTGAATAAGGCGAAAAAGGAGCTCAGAAGTGTCGGGCATAAGGATTATTAGGAGTTGAAGAAATCAGGACTTACGCGTTTGCCTTGAATTCTGAATCAGTACCGTTTGCCATTAAGTTAACCTCCCAGTATACTCATTAGGAGCTCAGCCTATAATTCAGTGACTTGTCCATAATTTTGCGGCAAACGCGTAAGTCCTCGAAATAAAAGATACTTCTATAAAAATCAAGCGCAATGAAGACCCCAGAACTCGGTGATAGCCGGGTTTTTTGAAATTAAAAGCAGTTGAAAAGAATAAAGAAATACCCGACGTTGTAGTAAAAATAACTTAAGCAATTGGTTTTCTTAAATATTAATCACTAATAAATACATGAAAACATCATCAATTATCCTCGCTCTCATTGTTTTGGCTGCCGTCGCCGGAACGAGCTATTTTTTAAGAGGGGGGTCGGACAAGGCCGTCGGACAAAAGGCTGACATTAAAAGCGCACAACAAACAGAGCCAAGCGCACCCCAAAGCGCGATGACCTTTTTCGTGACCAGCAGAAATCCCGGGCAGGGAGCTAATCTAGGAGGATTGGAGGGGGCGGACATGGTCTGTCAATCCTTGGGAGCAGCTGCGGGAGAAGGTAATCGCGTCTGGCGAGCCTATCTGAGTACGAGCGCTATCCCGGGCGTTCCGACCGTGAACGCGCGCGACCGCGTTGGCAGTGGCCCGTGGCATAATTTCAAGGGCGATCTGATTGCCAACAGCATCGAGTATCTCCACGCCGCAAACAATATCAACAAACAGACGGCACTCACCGAAAAAGGGGAGATGATCAACGGGCGCGGTGACCAGACGAACTTGCACGACATTCTGACCGGCTCCGGAATGGATGGCCGGGCGATTCCGGGTGAAGCGGACACGACTTGCGGCAATTGGACCAAGAGCGGCGAAGGGGCGGCCATGGTCGGTCATCACGACCGGGTGGGACTCGCGGATGACGCCGCTTCCAAATCCTGGAATTCCTCTCATCTTTCCCGCGGATGCGGCTCGGAAGCGCTGGCAAGCAGCGGCGGAGGCGGACTAGTCTATTGCTTCGCTGTCACGCCATAATTCCGGTTCAGAGTTTTCCCTTTCAAATTCAAAAAACCTTACTTTTAAAAGTAAGGTTTTTTGTTGTCATTATTTTCTCCGATTTTTGATCAAAATTAGCATTGTTTTTTTATAACCTGCTTTATTGTTTTTTGTTGCTGCAGACATGTTCTTGCAATAAAACCTGGTAATGTTGTACCATAGAAGTGTTCTTTGTAATGGCTGATCAGGATATCGGGAAGGACCCGTATCCTTGATCGAAACGTAAATCCCCAGACAGATAGGAGGATATTATGTCAGGGAAATTAACCGTCAGAAGTATTGTTGAAGGAATTGTCGATGGAGCGATTATTGATGATAATCGCAGCATCGCTTTTCTCGTTACTTTTGAAACAACCGCGTATGAAGACGGCCATGTTGTGTGGTTAAGCAGGGAATTCGAAGTATGGAAAAACAAGATTGAGAAAACCTCTGGTGCCACCGTTCTCGACATTGCTGTGAACAAAGCTTCGAGTAAAGGGAATAGGGGAAGTATTGCGGTGAGCATGACGGCCCCAGGCTTCATATTGTTGCATGAGGCGAAGTGTACTGCTTTCGTGGGTAATTTTGTAGTCGCCATAAGGAAAACGCTGGCTGAGGTTATTTTGAGACAATTTTCTCCCGACTTCGATTTCAAAAATCCCCTGTTTGATGCGTTGCATGATTACCAGTATTCTTTCATACCATGTTCAGATTGGGCGGCAGGGAAAAATGAGAGGTTGGTTGCTTTGGAAAAAAACAACCTTGATTTATCGCAAATTGTCGATGATTGCGGAGCAATTTTGAAAGAAGTGCGTGTCGCAATCAGTAGTAAGGACATAGCGACTCTTGTTTCCCTCAGTCTGCGTTGGAAGCAACATGCTACCGAGGAGCAAAGAAGTACGCTGGAAAAGGTTTTGGTGGCGTATTTCAGAGGAGTGGGTTTTGATGCTTCCAACTGGAGAGTAGTGTCAGTTAAATAGGGAGGTTTTTTTAGCAGACGCTAACATGTTTGAAAAAGGGCGACGCAGTCATACTGGTCGCCTTTTATATTTTTTATTTCTCCAGATCCAAAACTTCATCGATCCGGATTTGGGAAACGAATTCCGGGACGTGGCTGACCAGGATCATGGCGCCGCGATAGGAATCCAAAGCTTTAGCAATGACTGGCAAGTGGCGGAAGTTGATGTGGTTGGTCGGCTCGTCAAGAATCAAAAGTCCCGGTTCTTCAAGAATGAGGCGGGCAAAAGCCACAAGGCCCTTTTGTCCTTCGGAAAGCGAGCCGATTTTGGCATAGACGACGTCTTTAGTGAGCAAAAATCCGGCAGCAACGGAACGCAGTTTTTCTTCGTCCGGTCCGGGCATAGCGGACTCAAGAGATTGAAAGACTGTATCTTCAAAATTCAGAGTAGAAAAGTCTTGCCGGTAATATCCAATCTTGATGCCAGAGGCAATTTTGGCGCCTTTGGATTTCCCAGTAGCCAGGGACTCAAGAAGCGTGCTTTTTCCGATGCCATTAGGGCCCTTGAGGAGCAGATGCTGATTTTTTTTAAGCGATACTTTGACTTTTTTTTCAATCGGTTGGTGATTTTTCATGACTGTAAGAGAGGAAATGTTCATAATTTCCCCGGACAGTGAATCCTGCGCGGGGATCAAAAAATCCCGAATGGCTTTGTCTTCTCTTCGCACGTCCACCTTGGCCGCTTCCATTTCTTCCGCTTTCAAACGCATCTTTCGGGCGACCAGCCGCATCTTGCCACCCTTATTAGCAAAGAAGTTAGCTTTTTCTTTGTTGGCGATGATTTCTTTTTCGTATTGGGCATTCTTCCTTTTTTCCTTTTCGATTTGCGCGGCGATTTCTTCCACTACGACGTAATAGTCGCCTAAAAATTGCTGGACTTTTTTGGTGAAGATATCCAGATACAAAACGCCGTCAGTAAAGGAATTCAAAAAGTCAGCGTCGTGGGAAATTACCACCACGGTTTTGTCGTAAGCCATCAAAAATTGGGTGAGGTATTCTATCCCAGCCTGGTCTAAATTATTAGTCGGTTCGTCCAAGATTAAGATGTCTGGATCTTGGATGAGGGCGGAAGCCAAAAGGAGACGGGCTTGCTGTCCGCCGGAAAAAGCCTGGATGATTTTTTCGCGGGGCGCCTGGAGGTTGACGACAGAAAGTGTCTCATCAATTTTGCGGTTGAGGTCATATTCATTGCCTCGGAAATATTTTTTGAAAAATTCTGTGACGGTCAGCTCCATTTCGTCCCGGGGGATGACTTGGCGGGCTATCGCGAGAGTAAGATTCGGGTCGACAAAAATTGATCCATCGTTGGGCTTTAGTTTGCCTGTGATCAGTTCCAAAATGGTGGTTTTGCCGGCGCCGTTTTGTCCCATGAGAGTCATCTTGGTGTTTTTTCGCAAAGCGAAAGACGCCTCATCCAGAATAGGTTTTTGATAGCCGTATTCAAAGGAGACCTTATTAAACCTGATTGCAACGTTGTCGCTAGTCATAGGAAATATCGAAAATATACAATAATTTATCTTATCGCATCTTTGGGAAAAAGGGAAGAGGCGGGGTAGTTTTTTGCGTTGTCCCATCCCCGCCAATCGGGTATAATATAGTTAAAGCTAAGTGATAGAAAAGTAAGTTTGAGTAAGTAGACATTAAGAAACCAAGATATCATGAAAGACAACAAAAGAATCGCTATTTTTGAAAATTTCAAAATCCGCCGTCATTATGATGAGAAGGTGGAGATTTGGTATTTTTCCGTTATTGATATTATCGCTGCACTTACCGATCAGGCTGATTATAATCGGGCAAAAACATATTGGACAACTCTTAAAAATCGCTTAAAAAATGAAGGAAGTGAAGTGGTCACAAAATGTGACCGGTTGAAAATGCTGGCGCAGGACGGAAAAATGAGAGAAACCGATGTAGCTGATCCTGAAATTATTCTGCGGATTATCCAATCTGTTCCCTCTAAAAAAGCAGAACCGATCAAACTATGGCTGGCCAAGGTCGGATATGAAAGAATCCAGGAGATGTCCGACCCGGAAAAATCATTGAATCGGGCCAGGGAGAACTGGAAAAATCATGGTCGCAGCCAGAAATGGATCCAACAGAGAATGATGGGGCAGGAAACCAGGAATAAACTGACGGATTATTGGAACGAACACGGCGTCAAAGAAAAAGACGAATTCGCGATTCTCACTAATATTATCCACAAAGAGTGGTCCGAGCTGACTGTTAAAGAACACAAGAATTTGAAGGGGCTAAAGGCGCAAAACTTGCGGGACCATATGAGCGAAGCGGAATTGATTTTTACGGCTCTCGCGGAAATGTCAACCCGGCAAATCGCGGAAGTGGAAAGCGCCGAAGGCGTGGAAGAAAATAAGATAGCCGGGAAAAGAGGCGGCGGGATCGCCAAAAGAGCCAGGATTGACTTGGAACAAAAAACCGGCCAGAAAGTAATTTCCGGAAAGAATTTTTTGATAAAAAGAAGCGTCAAGAAATTGAAATAAAGCGAAGAAGCTCTGCTATTGAAAAAGAAAAAATAATCGGGTATAATATGTGCAGGGTAGAGACGCCTGCCTACCGGACAGGCAGGCATTGCAATGCGTCTCTACAGGATAAATAATAAAATCAAACCTCGCTAAACCCGCCCGGCGGATATGCGTCGGGATAAATACAAAAATATGAAAGCCGTCTCTCTCTCTCTCGTAAATAGACAAAACCTCAGGAAGATATTTAATTCCGTTACTTTTTAAGTGGCGGTTTTTTTATTACTGGCTCAAAATAAAAAAACAAAACAATAATTAAAAAATGATGGGTATAATAAAAAAGATTTTAAAAACAAAGTTCAATCTATTTTCAGTCGGAGTTTTGGTCTTGTCTTTGACGTTCGTAACTTATCGCATCCCGGAAGAACACCGCTTGAACAGCAACTTGGCTCAACAGCAAAAAAATGAAAAGGCGGTGTTGGGTGATCAAGATAATGCGGGCAATGGCGCTCTTAGCGCCATTGTTGGAAATGCTAATAGCGGCGCGCTGGAAGCGCAACAAACTTCTTTGGCTCAACTTTTCAACATAAAGGGTCAATCAATCCAAGCGGGAGACCTAATTATTGAAAAGAGCGGAGTTTTTTATCTGGCCAAAAATATTGTTGATGATAAAAACATTAAGCGTCATTCCATTGAAGCGGTTAATATAGATTCTAATTCAATTACATCCAGAACCATCAAGAATCGTTCCGTAGGTTCGGATGATTTGAAAAGCCACCTTACGATACAACATCTTACGATAGATGATGAATTAATTGTTCCCGGAATACTTTATTCAATTTCCGGAGCGGCACATAGAATTTCCATTGGTTCCGGACAAAATCCAACTATAGACGTCGCTTCGGATTATGAGGGACAAAGTTCCATAACGATATTGGGAACAATCACGAGCGGGACTTGGCACGGCGCGGTTGTCAATTCCGGTTACCTTGGTTCAAACGTTATTCTGGAAGGGGAAAATATTTCCTTGCTCAATAATAACGCTGGTTATATTACCGCTTCATCAAGCGAATCACTAACGAATAAAACTTGGAATGGAAATATTATCGGCCTTGCTTATGGCGGGACGGGGACTTCCAATGGATCTATCACTGGAACGGGGGCGCTAACTTTTGCTGCGGGCGGAACAAATCAAAACGTTATTCTGACTCCGTCGGGAACTGGCTATACAATTTTGAACGGCAACGTCGGCATCGGGACGACGAGTCCTGGGGCGAAGCTGGAGATAAGCGGGGGAAATTTGTTGGTAAATAACGGTTATTCAACTTTTTATAAATCCACAACGGGAGATATCGCTAAGTGGGGAGCCAATTCCGCTTCCGTTCCGATATACCTTCATGTCAGCGGAGACAGCAATTATAACTATATCGGAGGCAATGTTTATTATAATGGTTCAAATTTAACACTTGAATATCCTGACAGAATTTCCGCTTATGTGAAATTCAGCCCGGGAGCGGCAAATATATTTTCTATCGGGTACGCTTCCGCCGGCGCAAATCCGCGTACGGAAAACACCGCGTTGTATTTGACCTCCAGCGGTAATTTTGTCGCAAGCAACAGTATGCAGGCGAAGAGGTTTTATGGCAACACGACGATCAGCGCTATGGCCGATAATTATCAAAATACTTTCTATCATAACTATTTAGCGCAGGACGGTATTCCATGCGGAACGCAGTATACGACTGCCAGCATACAATCAATG
>MFSF01000004.1:20606-20748 GCA_001784815.1 Candidatus Moranbacteria bacterium RIFOXYA12_FULL_44_15 | reverse complement strand
TTGTTTGCGTCTTCTTTTCCGGTTCTGCCGCAAACAGGAGGTCAGCTCTTTTTTGAGAGTGCCTCGGGGGAGGATGTAGATGTAGGAGTAAATCGCTTCCGGCGATATGCGCATAGTCATATCTAGAGGATAATCCTTTTCC
>MFSF01000004.1:0-20590 GCA_001784815.1 Candidatus Moranbacteria bacterium RIFOXYA12_FULL_44_15 | reverse complement strand
GCCGGGGAGACCATTTCTTTTTCAACTTCTTTCGGATATACTTCCACAACTCCGGCTGACCATTCAGTTTATGCTTGCCCGCTTTCCTTTTGGATGAGTTTCTTCTGGCTCGGTTTTGCCCTTTGACCGCCCGATAGGTATACTTGTTACAGCTGCCCGCGTTGATTTCCCGGCTGATAGTGCTGACGTTTCTGCCCAACGCCTTGGCGATACTGCGGAAAGAACATTTTTGCGAGAGTCTTCGACTGATATCTTCTCGCTCCAAATCGCTTAATCTTTTGTAATTTATCATAGGAACCTAATTTAGCATCATCGGCGCAGAGCGCCAATATGTTGCATTAGATTCTGGACTCAAAGTTAGTAAAGAATTCATGAAGTATCATAAAGACATTTTTGAAATAATTTTTCACGCGCGGGGCGGGCAGGGGGCGAAAACCGCGGCGGAAATTTTGGCGCAGGCGGCGGTTTCCGAAGGAAAGTTTGTCCAGGCTTTTCCCAGTTTCGGGCCGGAACGAAGCGGCGCGCCAACTAAAACTTATTTGCGGGTTTCCAATAAAGCTATCCGCACGAAAGAACCGGTAATCGATCCGGACGCGGTAATTGTTTTAGACGAGACGCTTTTGGAATCCGTCAAAGTTACGGACGGGTTGGACAAAAACGAAGCGTTGATTGTTAACACGAAAAAATCGGCGGCGGATGTTTCCCATAAGCTCAATTTCAAGGGAAAAGTTTATCCGGTGGACGCCAATGGAATTTCGCTGGAAATTGTCGGTCAGCCTCGGCCAAATACGGTGATTTTAGGGAAGATTGTAAAAATAACCGAGATGGTGAAACTGGAAAGCGTGACTTCCGAATTTCAAAAAATTTTCGAAGCTAAAATCGGAAAAGAAAATTGCGAAAAAAATATAGCGGCGATTGAGAAAGCGTACGATGCTGTCTGAACCACTGATTCTCACTGATTTACACGTGATTGCACTGATAGAGAAAAAACACTAATTTATAACCACTAATTCTCGCTGGTTAACACTTTTTAAATCAGTGAAATCAGGATAATCACGCGTTAATCAGTGGTTCAGACAATTATGGAAGAGGGCGCGATTATAAAACATGATATAAAAAAGGCTCCGCGTACCGGTGATTGGCGGTATATGAAGCCGGAGGTGGATAAGAACAAGTGCATTGGGTGTTCGACGTGCGTGCCATTTTGCCCGGAGGCGGCGATAACCGTGGAACGTGGAACGCAAAACGCGGAACGCTCGGGGAAGAAGCGATCCACGATACGCGATCCACGATACGCGTCAATCGATTATGAATATTGTAAAGGCTGCGGAGTTTGCGCGGAAGTTTGCCCAACCAAAGCTATTTTGATGAAGAAAAATTAATATTTTTTAACAACACAAAAATGAAAAAGCTAAAAGGTACAAGTTTGTTATTTGTGAATGGCAAGAGGGAGGTTTTGCTTTTTCTACGAGATAATATCTCAACTATTCGCTATCCCGGTTGTTGGGATATTTTAGGTGGGCATATGGAAGAAGGAGAGTCTCCGGAGGAAACTATAACCCGTGAGATGGAAGAGGAAATAGGACTGAAAGTAAAAGACTTAACATTGTTCAATATTTATGATTTAAAGGATAGACTGGAGCATACATTTTGGAAAAAGGCTGATTTTAAGATAGAAGAAATAAATTTAATGGAAGGGCAAAAATTGAAATGGTTTTCTGAAACAGAGGTAAGAAATATACCAGAAGACAAAATAGCTTTTGATTTTAAGCTGATCATTTTAGAATTTTTTGAAAAAAAGCCTTTTGAAGAATAGACTAAGCTTATGTTTAAAAAAGATAAAACCAAGCTAGCACTTACAGGAGGTGCCGCCGCGGCGTTGGCGTTGAAGCAAATTGAGCCGGATGTGATGCCGGTCTATCCCATCACGCCGCAAACGCCGATTATTGAAACTTATGCTAAGTTTTGTGCGGACGGGGAAGCAAAGACGGAAATGATCGAAGTGGAATCGGAACACAGCGCCATGAGCGCGGCCGTGGGAGCGTCGGCAGCGGGAGCGCGGACGGTGACGGCCACCAGCTCGCAAGGCTTGGCTCTTATGAATGAAATACTTTACATCGCCAGCGGTATGCGGCTGCCGATTATGATGCTGGTCAGTGCTCGAGCCTTGTCCGCGCCGCTTAACATTCACGGCGATCACTCTGATGTCATGGGCGCGCGGGATGCCGGCTGGATCCAGATATTTTGCGAAAACACCCAGGAAGTTTACGATAAGACAATAATCGGCATGAAACTGGCGGAAGCCGCAAAGCTTCCGGTGATGGTAATCATGGACGGGTTCAACACGTCGCACAGCGTGGAAAACCTGGAAGTGCTGGATGAAAAAATAGTCAAAAAATTCCTGGGAGAATACCGACCGGAAAAACATCTTCTGGATGTCGAAAATCCGGTCACGTTCGGCGCGTTGGCTTTGCAAAATGTTTATTTCGAATTTAAGATTGATCAGGAAGAGGCGATGTGGAAAGCCGCGAAAGAGTACGCGCGGATCGCGGAAGAATATGGAAAAATCAGCGGGAGAAAGTGTGGAATTTTTGAAAAATATAAAACCAAGGACGCGGAAAAAATATTGATTTTAGCCGGTTCGACGGCGGGAACAGCCAAGGACGCGGTGGATGATTTGCGGAAAAAAGGCGAAAAGACCGGTCTTTTGAAAATAGAATTATTCCGTCCGTTTCCGTATGAAAAAATGGCGGAGGCGCTGAAAAACGCCAAAGAAATTATCGTCATGGATCGGGCTCTTTCCTCCGGCTCAAATGCTCCTTTATACTCAGAAATAATCAGCTCTCTATACCAAATACAAGATACCAAATACAAAATACAATCTGTTGTTTACGGCCTGGGCGGGCGCGATGTGTTTAAAAAGCAGATCGAGGATGTTGTAATGGGTAAAATCAAGAGTAATTATTTAACTTAAAAAAATATGAAGAACAAGGAAATGAACATTGATGATTTAGCGAGAATGATCAAAAAAAGCTTTGATCATGTGGATGATCGTTTCGACAGGGTTGAAAGGGATATGGATGACCTGAAGAGAGGCCAGAAGGAAATTAAACAAGATATGATTTTTACGGCTCGCAAATTCGAAATGAAAGAGCTTGAGTCCAGAGTGGAAAAATTGGAATATAAATTTGCGAAAATGGCGAAGTAATTTATGAATGAGAAGCTTACAAAACATTTTGCTCCGGGGCACAGTTCTTGCGCGGGGTGCGGATTTCCGGCGGTGGTGCGGACGATTTTGGGCGAGGCGACCACGCCGATCGTGGTGACCAACGCTACCGGATGTTTGGAAGTGACTTCGACGATTTATCCGTATTCGGCTTGGAAAGTCCCATATATTCACAGCGCTTTTGAAAACGCGGCGGCGACGATTTCCGGAGTGGAAAGGGCGTATAAAGCTCTGTATAAAAAAGGAAAGATAAAAGACAAAATCAAGTTTGTCGTGTTCGGCGGCGACGGCGGCACGTATGACATCGGACTGCAATCACTTTCGGGAGCGCTGGAACGCGGACATGATTTTCTTTATATCTGTTATGACAACGGAGGATATATGAACACTGGGAATCAAAGGTCTTCCGCTACGCCCTATGGCGCGGCGACGGAAACCACGCCGGCCGGAAAAGAATCTTTTGGCAAAATGGAAACCAGAAAAAATCTGATGGAAATCGTGAATGCTCATAGAATCGCCTACTTAGCGCAAGCTAACGTGGCTTATCTGGCTGATTTGAAAAATAAAGCCAAAAAAGCGCTAGCAACGGAAGGGCCGTCATTTCTCAATGTTTTCTCTCCTTGCCAAAACAATTGGAAGTTTCCCACTTCGCAATACGTCAACGTGGCGAAGCTGGCGAGCGAAACCAATTTTTGGCCGCTCTATGAAATATCCGCCATAGGCGGATCCGCCTATGGCGGAGAAAAAAGAAAATACAAAATCACTTACGAACCAGGCGCACCCAAACCCGTCAGTGAATTTTTGAAAACTCAAGGTCGCTTCAAGCATCTTTTTTCGGAAAAAAACAAGCCGGTCATCGACCGGATTCAAAAAATGGTGAACGAAGAATTCGCGAGAATTGTCAGTTTGACGGGGGAATGAATTTGAGCCGTCCATCCCGCTTAGCGGGATAATCTACGGTTTACCTGCCCGAAATGCTTGAGCCCTCTGCCAGAATTGAACTGGCAACCTACGGTTTACGATACCGTTGCTCTACCAATTGAGCTAAGAGGGCGCTTAACTAATATTACACAATAATTAAAAAAACTCAATACTTATGCAATTATATATCTGTGAAATTTGCGGAGAGGCGCATATCGGCGCGGAAAAGCCCGGCGACTGTCCTTTTTGCGGAGCAAAAGAAAATTTCATAAAATTCGGGAAAGAAGCTGATCCGATCGCAAACCAAAAGATAGAAATATCGGAATTATCCAAAAAGAATTTAATGGAAACCCTGGAGCTGGAAACCAAAGCCGCCGCCATGTATCTTTGCATGGCTGAAAAGTCGAAGGTTTATGAAATAAGAGCGATGTATAAAAGATTGGCGAAAGTGGAGTCGGAGCACGCCGCGATCGTAATAAAATTATTGGAAATGGAAATGCCCGTTGTCAATCCGGAGACTTGCTCAGTGGACGATGTTGAAAACTTCAAAAGGACGATTGAGCTTGAGGATCGCGCTGTCGGGCTGTATAAAAAATTCGCGGCGGAGGCGGAGGAGACCAATATCCGCAAATTTTTCGGCGCGCTTATGCAAGTGGAAATGGGACATAGCGAACTGATAAAAAAATTTCTATGTTAGTTTGGTTGTATGCGTTGATTTCTGTAATAGCAGTCAGTTTGATCTCTCTGGTCGGGGTTTTTACGCTGTCGCTTGACCAAAAAAAACTTTTCAAATGGATCATATATCTAGTGAGTTTCGCGGCTGGGACGCTTATGGGAGACGCTTTTTTGCACCTTATCCCGGAAGCTTACGAGAAAAATAACTCTACGGCGGTTTCGTTTCTTCTCATTGGAGGCATTCTTCTCTTTTTTATTTTGGAAAAAGCTATCCGTTGGCGGCATTGCCACGAAGAACCGTGCGAAGATCATCCACATCCTTTTTCCTATGTGATACTTTTTGGCGATGTTATTCACAATTTTATTGACGGACTCATAATTGCCGCCAGTTATATCATTTCTTTCCCGGTCGGCGTGGCCACGACCGTCGCGGTTATTTTTCACGAGATTCCCCAAGAAATCGGAGACTTCAGTTCTTTGATTTATGGAGGGTTTTCCCGCGCCAAAGCTTTGTTGTATAATTTCCTGACGGCTCTCTCGGCGGTTTTGGGAGCGGTTTTGGTCTTGTTTTTGAGTTTTGATTCCGCGAGTATCGCTAAAATGCTGGTGCCGTTCGCGGCGGGAGGCTTCATCTACATTGCCGGCACCGACCTTATCCCCGAACTCCACAAGCACACCGCCATCAGAAAAACTATCGGGCAAGTTCTGGCGTTTGTCCTGGGAGTGGGAGTGATGGCAGGACTGCTTTTGTTGGAATAATTTTCAATTTGAATTTTTTAATTTTTTAATGAATTTGTAATTGATAAATTTAAAATTCAATAAAAATTTCAAATTAAAAATTAAAAATCGAGTTTTATTTAAGGACATAATACAACTGTTTGAAATATATGAAAGAGCTGCAAGAAAAAATAGAAAATCTAAAATCTAAGCTCCCGACCATTCGGGACTATCTTTGACTTGCCGAAAAAAGAAAAAAGAATAAAAGAATTGGAGAGAAAATCGCGGGAAGAAAATTTTTGGGATGACTCGCGGGGAGCGGGAAAAGTAATGCAGGAAATGGAAGAATTGAAAAAAGAGATTGGCGGGATTGAAGAAATCGAAAAAAAGCTGGAGGAAATAGAAGAAATCGAGAAATTGATAGAAACTGAAAAGGACCAAAAAGAAATCGAAAAGGAGATAGGAAAAATCGAAAAAAATATCAATGACCTGGAGTTTAAGACTCTTATGGACGGCGAATATGATCGCAATGATGCCATCCTTTCCATCTATTCGGGAGCCGGCGGCGCGGACGCGCAGGACTGGGCGGAGATGCTTTTGCGAATGTATCTGCGCTGGGCGGAAAAAAACAATTTCAAAGCGCGCGTGGCGGATGAGTCGCGGGGGCAGGAAGCCGGGATAAAAAACGCCACGTTGGAAATATCCGGCGCGTACGGATACGGAAATCTCAAAAGTGAAGCGGGAGTGCACCGATTGGTCAGGTTGTCGCCGTTCAATTCTGATAATCTTCGCCAGACCTCTTTCGCCTTGGTGGAAGTTCTTCCGGTTATTGAAGATATCGCGGAAGTTGAAATCCGACCGCAAGATATTCGAGTAGATGTTTTTCGTTCGTCAGGTGCCGGCGGGCAAAGCGTTAATACGACGGATAGCGCCGTGAGAATTACCCATTTGCCGACGAATACGGTAGCCAGTTGCCAAAACGAGCGGAGTCAGATGCAAAACAAGGAGCAGGCGATGCGAATTTTGAAAGCTAAATTGCATAAAAAGTATTTGGAAGAAAAAGAGGCGGAGCAGAAAAAAATTCGCGGGGAGCAAGTGAGCGCCGAATGGGGCAGTCAGATCCGGTCGTATGTTATTCATCCGTATAAAATGGTAAAAGACCATCGGACGAAACATGAAACGTCCGATACGGAAGGAGTTTTGGGCGGAGATATCAACAGCTTCATGGAAAGCTACTTGAGGTATATCAAAAAATAGTGTATAATTTAAACAGCGCTTAAGAAAATAAATTTATTTATGGAAGAGCAAGGAGAAATATTAAACGAAAATAATTTGGAGCCGGAAGAACAGCAAATGGAAGATGTCGCGGAAGCGGAAGAGAAGAAAGTGGCGGACGGGGTGATTATTAAATTGGATAACGTCAAGAAAAGTTTTAACGGCGATTTTACGGCGCTGGAAGACATTGATTTGGAAATTCAGGAAGGCGAGTTTGTGTCGATTGTCGGAGCCAGCGGAGCGGGGAAATCCACTTTTCTCAAACTTATTTACGCCGAAGAAATGCCGACCGAAGGGGAAGTATATTTCGAAGGGAAACCCCTTTCCGCTATCAGCCGGAGAAAACTGCCGTTCCACCGAAGAAGAATCGGGACGGTTTTTCAGGATTTCAAACTTTTGCCAAAGAAAACCGCTTTTGAAAATGTGGCTTACGCGATGGAAGTTTCCGGCGCGCCAACGGAAGAAATTATGGAAGACGTGCCGCAAATTTTGGACATCGTCGGTCTTTCGGACAAAATGGACAAATATCCACGCGAACTTTCCGGCGGAGAACAGCAGAAGGTGGTGATGGCGCGGGCGCTTATCCATAAGCCCATCGTGATTATCGCGGACGAGCCGACGGGAAATCTGGATCCGGTGGCGTCGCTTGAAATCGTAAAATTGCTCCTCAAAATCAATAAACTGGGGACAACCGTTATTCTCGCCAGCCATGACCGGGAGGTTGTCAATAAAGCGGCTAAAAGAGTGATTGTTTTGGATCGTGGGCGCGTCATTTGCGACGACGCCAGAGGGAAGTATAAAATGTGTTAAATATATACCTATGTTTTTAGTCTTAGGCAGGACAATTAAAGAAAGTCTTATAAATTTTTGGAGGAACGGCTGGCTTTCCGTCGCGGCGGTAAGCGTGATGATTTTTTCGCTGTTCACTATCAGCGTGCTTTTTGTGATTACTGAAACCAGCAGTAATATTTTGAGAACCGTCCAGGAGCGGGTAAATGTCAGCGTGTATTTCAAATCGGACGTTTCCGAGGAAAATATTTCAAAAGCGAAAAGCGAGCTGGAAAATTATTCCGAGGTGAAGTCGGTTGAATATGTTTCCAAAGAAAAAGCCTTGGAGGATTTCAAAAATAACAATGCCAATGAGCCGGCAATTATCAAATCGTTGGAGGAATTGGGGGAGAATCCGCTTTTGGCTTCGCTGGTGGTGAAAGCCAAAAGTCCGGACCAATATGAGTCGGTGGCCGCCTATTTGGCGGAGGCGCCTTTCAAAGAAGATGTCAGCCGGGTGAATTATGGAAAGAATAAGGAAATTATCGAAAAGTTAAATCGGATAGTGGCGGAAATCAAAAAGATCGGATCAGTGCTGGCGGTTCTTTTGGCGGGAATTTCCATTTTGATAATTTTCAACACGATTCGGATCACCATATACACTCATCGCCAGGAAATAGAGGTAATGCGCTTGGTGGGCGCGTCCAACACGTTCATCCGCCTGCCGTTTATTTTTGAAGGGATTATTTACGGCGCGATCGCCTCGGTGATTTCAATGGGACTTCTGTTCCTTTCTGTTCGGTTTACCGCCCAATATTTTCCCTCAATCGTTCTGCCGGAAAACCTGTTCAGTTTTTATCTTAAAAATTTCTTTTTTCTTCTCGGTCTTCAGCTGGCCATCGGGACATTCCTGGGAATTTTCAGCAGTTTTATCGCGATGAGGAAATATTTGAAAGTATAGCATGCGAATAGCGCACTACGAACGCGCCCATACGAATTTTCTGAGATGATGACGAGGAGTTGATTTTTGGGCGGAGTTGGAGTATATTATGACAAGGCTGAAAGGTCTTGTTTTTGTGATAAAAACATGGATGGGTTTGTTTGTTACGTAATATGTTACGTAACACTTTACTGAACAAAAAATGGGGAGTAGCCAAGCGGTAAGGCAATAGGTTCTGGTCCTATCATGCGGGGGTTCGAATCCCTCCTCCCCAACCGGCAATTCCTAAAACTCGGTTTTAGGAAAGAAGACTTGGCTCTTTTCTTTCGGGAAGAGTTTTTTTGTTCTTTTCTCCATAGCGGTCGTCTTGAGTAATTAACTACTTAATGATACCATAGGGACATAGAATAGTCCCTCAATCAAGGGCTAGAAGCTAATAATATGGCTGAAGAAAAAAATCGCTACACAGTTTTGCCTAGGGTTTTAGTCTTTGTCTTTAAAGATGGCAAGTTATTAATGATGAAATATTCCGGAAAAGGCGAAAACATGAGCCAGGAAAAACTGGATAGGAAAGATATTCATAACTGCATTGGCGGTCATGTGGAAAAGGGTGAAGATGTCATTGAAACGGCAGTCAAAGAAGCGCAGGAAGAGGCGGGAATAAAATTACTAAATCCCAAAGTTAGAGGGATTATAAACATCAGTGGATTTGCCGAAAAAGACATAATAAATTTTATTATTTCCGGAACAACCGAAGACGAGCCGATAAAAAGTTCTCTGGAAGGAGATTTGGAGTGGATTAAAACAGAACAGCTGAAAGATATAAATATTTTCAGCGATATTGTGCCTATCTTGGAAAAGGTGCTTTCCTTGGAGGACGAAGAAATGTTTGTTGGTAGCGCGGAGTTCAATGGCAAGTTTAAGCTGCTTAATATAAATTTAAGAACAATATAAATCATAGATGGACAGCCAAGATCAAAAAATAATTGGCAACATGCTGTCAGATGAAAAGATCTATGGTTTTATTGTTCATAATTTGAAACAAACTTTACCGTCTATTGGTTTTTCAGTCGGCCTGACAGAGGAATTGACTGAAAATTTACGCAACCTTAATATTCAGAAGTTTTTTGATAAATATTCACAAGAGCTAGACGAAGTATTTACGGTCGGGTTTTTTAAAAAAATCGTTCCAGCTTATTTTGAAAAATACGTTATTCCTGAAATCCCAAATTCTGACAATTTTTTAGATGTCGGTTGCGGAACGGGAATTTTAATCAATAGGCTGGCAAAAACGAATAGCTTCAATAAGTTGATCGGAATAGATGTTCTTAGATATCCCGAATGGGAATCGTATTCCGGAAAAAATAATAGCTTCCAAATAGTTAATGATAATCAATTTCCTGCTTTTCTCAAAGCGTACAAGCCAGATTCAATTGCGTTGACTTGGACACTTCACCACATGCGGACAGAAGAACAGAGTGAATACCTGGAGCTTATATTTTCCAATATAAAAGAAGGATCAAAACTTGTAATTTTAGAGGATTCTTATTCGGAAACTTTGCAGCCAGAAAACGGACAAAAAAAATACAAAGAGTTTATGAGTTGGAATGAGGAAAGTCGAAAAAAAATAATGTCGGTTTACGATTGGATAGCCAATAGGATTTTAGCCCAAAGAATAAAGGTTTCCATACCTTTCACCTATAGAACTATGGAATAATGGATCGAGTTGTGTGAAAATATCGGATTTAGATGTTCTTCAAAAAAATTTATAGGATTTCCAGATAAGAGAGATATAAATACGCCACAAAGCTTAATTGTGTTAACAAAAAAATAAGTTATTTAATATGAAAATATTCATCGCTTACAAATTTTCAGAAGAAAAAAATCGTATTGGCTATTAAAAAAGGAGAAAGGGCTGTATTTTTGAGAGTATTATCGGACAAAATAATAGAGTTTGAAAATGTCGACGATTTAATAAACAAAATCTCGAGTTTAGAATGAAAAACAATCCAACATTAATAATAGTCGCTGGTCTTCCTGGAACTGGAAAAACGACGCTGGCAAAAAAGATTGCTGACGAGTTTGGATTTGTTATGGTTAGTATGGATGCAATTAAAGAAACTATGTGGGGTACGATGGGACACGAATTTGAGTTTGATTTTGCTGATAAGGTTGGCAAAACTGCTTTTGAATTGCTGTTTCATTTTATGGAATTATCTTTGTCAAAAGGTATATCCTTGGTTATAGAAGCCCATTTTCATCCAGAATTGAACAATGAAAGATTTAATAAACTGAAAGAAAAATACGGTGTAAATTTAATCCAGATCTATTGTGATTGTGAAACGGAGACTTTACGAAAAAGGTTTAAAGAGCGAATGGGCCAGGATAGCTATCATAAAGGGCACAGGCACGTCATTAGCCTCTATGGTGAGGACAAAGTTCTTAATAGTTTAGGAACGAAAAACAAGCGATTGACCATCAACGGAGAAACATATGATCTTGATACAACGAATCCAGAAATGATTGATTATAAAAAATTGTTTGAATTTATTTACGATAATATAAAATAATGTCTACAATAATCAAAAAAGCTAAAGCGGAATTTATCAGAATGGTGATAAACTTCAGTTCAGATCCTTATCATTTAATGCCTCATGTTCCAGAAGCGGAAAAATGGGCGAAGAAAATGTTGAAAAAATATCCCAAGGCCGATAAGGAAATTGTTCTTTTGGCGGTTTGGCTGCACGACCTTGGTCATTATCCGATTCCGACAAAAATCGATCATGCTATAAGAAGCGAGCAAAGAGCCAGGAAATTTTTAAAAGAAGAAAATTATTCCAAAGACAAAATGGAAAAAGTGCTCCACGTTGTCCGGGCACATAGATGTAAAGATGTTATGCCGGAAACATTAGAAGCTAAAATTATGGCTTTTTGCGATTCGGCCAGTCATATGACCGACACGATGTATTTGGATATGGTGAGAGTCGACGAAGAAGGAAAATTTCCAAGAACCTACGCTAAAATGGAGAGAGATTTTCGAGACTTGGCTATGTTTCCGGAAATGCAAAAAGAATTGACTGAAATATACGAAGCGTGGAAAACGCTTCTAACAGCATATGAAAAAATTGATTTATGAAATTTGCATAAAACTACGCTTCGAAGTAAAGTCGCTTGAAAATATATTGTATTACTGGTATAAATAATATATGGGAAAAGAGTCAGAAAAAGGTATAGAAGAATTAATAAAGAAGCTTGAAAAGGATCGAAAATCGAGGGTCATTTTGTATTTCACTGGAGATAAACAACCCGTTGAACAATTTGGAACATTAATTGCCCCAGATGTTCTGCCTCATTTTAAGGAAATTTTGGAAAAAATAAAACATGCTAAAAAAATTTCATTAGTATTAAATACAAATGGCGGAAGACTTGAGGCTCCTTGGCCATTGGTAAATTTGATCAGAGAATATTGTGACTCTTTCGAAGTAATTATTCCAGAGAAGGCTTTAAGTGCTGGAACGTTAATCGCTTTGGGCGCAGATAAGATTGTAATGTTGCCTTATTCCTATCTAAGCCCCATTGATCCTGCCACTGAAATTTTTGATGATCAAAAAAAGCAAGTCAAGCGAATTGAAATAGAAGATATTATTGGATATATAGATTTTGCAAAAGACAAAATCGGCATTGCTGAGCAATCCGCACTTGCCGAAGTTATGAAAGAATTAGTCAAGGAAATCGGCCCTACTCTCCTAGGTTCTATTAACCGAACCCACTCACTAATTAGAAAACTCTCTTTGAAAATGTTGTACTTGCATAACGGTAAGCTGGCAGAAAAACAAATAAAAGAAATTACAGAGCATTTAACACAAAAACTTTATTCTCACAAACATTTAATCAATCGGGAAGAAGCAAAAGAAATTGTTGGATTCGGCAATATTATTGAATTTGGCAGGGGTGAAACAAAGGAAATAATCGATTCAATCTTCCTTTTCTTTGTTGAACTTTTTGAATTACGTGAAGAATTCAATCCATTAACTGTAATAGGAGAGGGAAGTAAAGCTGATTACGCACTTACGAGAGCGGCGATTTGCAGTGCGGATTTTAAGTATTACTTTAATTCGCAGTATAAAATGGTGAAAATTCCTGATCCGGCAGGCAATCAGCAAATTAGGATCGACAATTATAAAAATAAATGGGAATTAATTAAATAATATAGCATACGACGATATGAAGTATTTTTTTAACAAAATTAGTTGTGATAAGGAAGTCGACCAGAGTAGTACTTCCGGAGATGTTGTCGAAAAAAAACCATATTATTTTACTGAGGGTAAAATAGTGAATGAATCAGTTCTAGCTGATTTAGTTAAAAACGATGTTGAAATAACTGAAGAGGATATGAAAAAATTTCATCAAAAAGCATTTGAAACCAGCTGCATTTAGGTATGTATTTGAAGCCATCGGAAATTGTTTTGGATACCTTATATCAAGGGGATGTTATGAGAGGCGTCCCTTTCTTAATTTTTGATAAAATTGTTTATTTAAAAAAGAATTCTGAATCTTCTTTTGGAATTGTGGAAAAAAATGATCATAATTGCGATAATAAAGGAGAGTCCTTTATAGCTGTTAAATCAAGATTAAATTCAGTTATTATTGTTAGCCAAACTTGTGATATCCAAAAAATGGAAACCGTTATGGTCGCTCCAATTTATAGTATCAAGTCTTTTGAAGATAATGGCGTTTTAAAAGATGGCAAAAGTGGTTTAATAAAAAAGAGAAAGACTTTTCATTGGTTTTATTTACCAGAATTTGAAGGTTTGATAGAGGACTCTTTTGCTGATTTTACGTCGATGCATTATATCCATAAATCAATTCTATTGGAAAGAATGAGTAATAAAATCTTAACACTAAGCGATTGGGGCAGGCATCATCTGGATTTTTCCTTAGGAAATTTTTTCGGCAGACCGATTGAGGACAAATATTCTAAGTGAGGAGCATTATGGGTCCAATTTCTTAATGAAAAAATTAGAATAATTTTTTTATCATCTTATCGCGTTTTCATCTTTCAGTCGATTTGTTTTCGAGGTTTGAAAAAAATAATGCCCCGCGACTTCTTTCGAAGTGCGGGGCGTTTGTTAAGTAAGGTAGCCAATCAATCCATATTGGCGCGAAGCTAGACCCTTGAACAGAGGTCAGCCGCAACACCCAGCTCTTTTATCGCCTTCTTCACCTCCTTGCGAAGCGTAAAGATCGGCGCGTCGCTGGCGATGGCAAGTGATTTTTCCGCAAAAGTCTTGAAATTATCGAAAGCGTCAGCCTTGTTTTGGATCTGCCTTTTCAGATCATTCACTTTCTCCTTTTCAATTTTGTTCAAAAGTTAACAGCCTATATTCTCATATTTTCTCAATTGTCAATAAAAAGAACCGATGTGCTATGGTATAATTTTTTTGGCGGTTTGTCAACTTTTTTGAGTTTCAATTAAGACTTTTATCCTTTCAATTTTCCCTTCAACAATCTCCCAATTCTCCAAAATTCCTTTAAACGCTAAGGTAAAAAGGTTCATGGATGTGCGAGCAATAATTCCTAAAACCGAGTTTTAGGAAAGGCGGTAATGTTGGCAGGCGCGTTCGCGCCTGCTTTTTGAAAATGTCAATGGGTGTTGACATAATTGGAACGCGTTGGTAGTATTAGTCCAATGTTAAATATAAAGGCGGGAAAATTATGGTCGGGAGGGCGGACATAAAAAAAGAAGGCGCCGGGGCAGGAAAAAGCAACGGCAATCTCTCGGAAATTGTCAGCGCCAAGAACGCTCTTTTGGAGCTTCTGGGCGAGGATATTACCAAAAAAGAATATTTGGACGAAGTCGTAAAATTCATAAAGTCCCGAACCGGGGCGGAATATATCGGCATTCGAATCCTTGATAAAAACGGAAGCATTCCTTATGAATCTTACATCGGTTTCGACAAGGAATTTTGGGAATCGGAAAACTGGCTGTCAGTGAAAAAAGACCAGTGCGCCTGCATCCGGGTCGTTACCGGAAAACCCGAGCCGCAGGATATGCCGGCGATGACGCGTTCCGGTTCGTTTTCTTCCGGAGATACTTTGAAATTTTTGCAAGGACTTTCTGAGAAAGAAAAGGAGCGGTTTCGCGGAGTTTGTGTTTGCCGCGGTTTTATGTCAATTTCCATAATTCCCATCCGCCATCGCCAAAAAATTTTAGGGGCGATCCACATCGCCGACAAAAGAAAAAATAAAGTTCCATTGGAGACAGTGGAATTTTTGGAAGAAATGACTCCTCTTATCGGCGCGGCCATAAACAAGTTCGGCTACCAAGATCGCTTGGAACGGGCTAACCGGGATTTGAAAGTGCTGAGCCGGTGCAACCATATTTTGATACACGCCAAAAAAGAGAAGGAACTCTTGGATGATGTCTGCAAGATTATCGTGGAGGCGGGAGGCTATCGCATGGCTTGGGTGGGAATTGCCGAGGATGATGATTATAAAAGCGTGAAAGCGGCGGCGCAAAGAGGCTTTGAAGACGAATATCTGGAGAGCGCCCAGGTTTCTTGGTCGGATAAAATTGTCAAAGGACGGGGACCGACCGGCATGTCCATCCGGACGGGGCGCACTGTTATCGGCAAGGATTTTTTGACAGACAAAAAACTTCTTCCTTGGAGAGAGCAGGCGTTGAAACGCGGTTATCGCTGTTCCATCGCGCTGCCACTGAAATTCGCTGGCAAAATTTTCGGATCGCTGATGATTTATTCGGCGGAAACAAACTCTTTCGACAAAAATGAGGTGAAACTTTTGGAAGAATTGGCCAACGATCTGGCTTTCGGAATCAGCACGATCCGGATGAGAGAGGATCAGAAGAGGTCGGAAGACAGGCTGATTGAATCGTATCGGCATTTGGGAACGATCAATCGGAAAATATCTTTCCTTTTGGATTTGGAACGTCACGTGAAAAGAAAAAAGAAAAAAGAGTTGGCTTTCTATCTTCTGTATTCGGCTATAAGCTTTTCCGAAGCGGATTTGGGTCTGGTTTATATTCGGGATAAAAATGGCAGCTTCCGGCTTTTATGCGCGGAAGGGATGAGTGTTAGAAACAGAAGGAACGCGGAAAAAGTTTCTTCGAAGAAATGCCGGATGGTAAAAGCCTTGGTAAGGGAAAAATCAGTTATCAAAGGATATTCAGGGAGGTATGATTTAGACTGGGTCAATCCGGAGAGAAAGTTGAAATACTTTTTGGCTTTGCCGCTCAAGCGCGAAAAAAAAGTGGAAGGGTTTATTTTTTTGGGATTCAAGAACAAGAACGGCATGGAATCGCACGAGTCGGAATTTTATGAAATCTTTGCCATCCACGCTTCGATGGCTCTTGTCAATGCCGGTATTTTGAAGTGACGCGGTTGGATTTTTGTATTAGAAACAGTTGCAGACTGTTTTTTTCGTTAACTTTTTTACGAATTCGGCAATACCTGCTATAACTAAACCAGATGAAGAAATTAGCCGTCACAACTTTGGAATCTTTCGAACTCGTTTTGTTCGCTGCCGCCGTTATCGCCACGGGGGTGGTTTTGGGCGTCCTGACTTTTTTCTATGCCGATACGCCCGACGCCAAGGTTTTGGGAGAAATGGATTTTCCGGAGACTTCGGTCATATATGATCGGACCGGAGAACATGTTTTGTATGAAATTCATGGCAGCGAAAACCGAAAAATCCTTCCGCACAACCAGATTCCGGATGTGGCGCGCTTGGCGGCAATTGCCGCGGAAGATGACCGGTTTTATGACCATAACGGTTTTGACGCGGCTTCCATAATCCGGGCGGCTAGAGCCAATGTGGAAAGCGGGAGAATAGAACAGGGCGGTTCGACCATCACACAACAACTGGCTAGGAACGTTTTTTTTACCCGGGAAAAAACTTTTGAGCGGAAGATCAAGGAAATTTTGATGGCGGTAAAAATCGAAAAGAGTTTTTCTAAGGACGAAATTTTGGACGCGTATCTTAATAATATTTCCTATGGTTCCAATGTTTGCGGAATCGAACAAGCTTCGGAGTGGTTTTTCGGAAAAAAGGCGATGGATTTGTCGTTGGATGAAGCGGCTATCTTGGCCGCGCTTCCCAAAGCTACCACCTATTATTCTCCGCACGGCAACAATAAAGAAGATCTTACCGCCCGTAAAGAATATATTTTGAAAAGGATGGTCGAATTGGGCATGATTGGCGAAGAAGAAGCTAAGTTGGCTATAAACGAAGAAACTCTTTTGAAAATCAAGCCACTCAAAATCGAAATTTTTGCTCCTCATTTCGTTTTTTATGTCATGGAACAGCTGGAAAAAGAATATGGTCAGGAAAAGCTGGAAGCCGGCGGCCTCAGGATTATCACAACCTTGGATTGGGATTTGCAAAAAGCGGCCGAAGAAATCGTGAAGAAAGGAGCGCAATATAACGAAAAAACTTATGGCGCCGAAAACGCGGCACTTACGGCAGTCAGTCCCAAAACCGGAGAGATTTTGGCGATGGTCGGCAGCCGCGATTTTTTTGATGGTAAGATTGACGGTCAAGTGAATGTGGCGACCAGTCTTCGCCAGCCCGGTTCTTCTTTCAAGCCTTTCGCTTACGCCAAAGCTTTTGAAAAAGGCTACCAGCCGGAAACATATATTTTGGATATTCCCACTGATTTCGGTCGGGACGGATCGGGCAAGAATTACATTCCCAAGAACTATGACGGAAAATTCCACGGTCTGGTGACGATGAGAAGCGCGCTTTCGATGTCGCTTAATATCCCAGCCGTGAAAACGCTTTCCCTGGCGGGAGTGAATGAAACAATCGAATTGGCGGAGCGTTTGGGCATAACGACGCTTCAGGATAGAGGGCGTTTCGGGCTTTCTCTGGTTTTGGGAGGGGGAGACGTGAAACTTTTGGAAATGACCGGCGCTTTCGGTGTTTTTGCCAATGACGGAAAAAAAGCCACCCTTTCGGCGGTAGCCAAAATTGTTGACAGCGGCGGGCAAACGGTCTTTGAAAACGAAAAAAGGGAAGAACAAGTGCTGGATTCACAAATCGCCCGCAGGATAAATTCAATTCTTTCCGATACCGAAGCCAGGAAACCTATTTTTGGGAGCGCTCCCAATCTGCGACTCGCGGGACGGCCGGTGGCGGCCAAGACGGGAACCACCCAAGAGTACAAAGATGGTTGGACAGTCGGTTATACTGGCGATATCGCGGCGGGAGTGTGGGCGGGAAACAACGACAGCCGGCCGATGAAAGCCGGTTCGGACGGAGTTTATAGTGCCGCTCCCATTTGGCACGCCTTTATGGAAAAGGTGGTGGAACTTTATCCGAAAGAAAAATTCGTGGCTTACGAAAAAATCCAGTCGGACGAGTTTGCCATTACCGGAAAAATCGACAAGGATAAGATTGTTTTTGACGAGGAAACCGGAGAGATGAAGAAGAAAAAGAAGAAAAAAGACAAGGATTGAAAATAAACGGCTGTTCTTTTGTACTAAAGTCAGTATGAAAATAGGACATCCATTGATTCAATTTAGAAACGAGCAGGCGCTGTTTATCGTTTCTTTGGTTCGGGAAGCCGAGTTCTATCTGGCGGAAAATGGCCGAATAGAAAAGAAGGACGGGTTTGAAATTCCCAAGCCCGAATATCTCGAACGGGAAGGTTTTTTTATGAAATCAGGTCACGGAAAAATTTTCGGTTCCGGCGAAGCCTATCGCGATTTCAAAGTTTACTTGGAAAAAAAGTTTCTCAAAAAACTTCAAGTAAAAGTCGGGGATTTTTTGAAAGGAAGAAAAATTGAGGCTATTTATCTTTTCGCGCCCGATTATATGGCCGGAATGGTGCTTCGCCATATGCCGAAAAAAGCTTGCGATATGATAAAAATGTGCGTTTACGGAAATTTTATCAAGAGACATCCCTTGGAGTTGGTGGAAAGAATCCAGCGTCTTTTCGGGGAATCCATCGGTCTTTCCGTTCCGCGCAAAAAAGAAGCTTGGAGGATACTTAGGTTGCGAAATATGAAAGCCTGAAGGTTGACTTTTTGGGGATAATTTAGTAGGATTTAGGCAGTTTTTTTGAGTGGCAATAACAATTGTCAATAACGGAGGTATGAAGCATGTCAATCTTCTTGGTTTTTTGTTCGGAGTGCGGAATCCTCATGACGCCAATTAAGGGCGAGAAAGGGGATATTAAATATTACTATTGCCAAGAATGCGGAGAAACCGCGGAAAGGAAAGGGGCATGAAAATAAGGTGCAAAGAGGACTTGTATTGGAAGCAGTCTCCCGGATATGACGGTTTTTTAGGGACAGACAGCAGAAAAGATCCGGATTTGCTGAATCAAGTCGTGGCTCATGTGTTTGTAAAGGGTCGGGAATATGAGGTAATACCGGCGCCCGTGTACGAAACAAACGGCTTGGAGCGCATAACCCTTTTTGCTGTTGGCGAGGATGGACGTTGGCATAGGATCCTTGAGGACGAGCTTCATCGAGGGACAACTCATATGGCGGTGGGTTGTTTTGGCTTCGAGCGTGTGCTTGAGGGGTACAAGAGCCCTCGGAGAGAGGTGGGTGAGATCAAAATGGTGGCGGCAGAGATTAACGCCTGCTGTCCCGATTGTTGTCAGGTCGGGGAAGCCAGAGAGATACTGACTGAGCATGCTTGTCCCATGCATGACGGTCGCGGATAACAGGTACCCCCCCTTTTTTTTGTACAATCTTTTTGCGGCAGGATAAATCCTCGCCGCTTTTTTTATTCCAAAATATTGACAGTTTCAAGTTGTATAGTAAACTAAGAATTGGCACTCAGACTTGACGAGTGCTAACGCCTGCGCTATATTACAAATACGTTACAAATGGAAGCGAATGAAGTTACGAATATATTTGTAATAATTCGTTTCAATTCGTAACTTCATTTGCCAACAGCACTCGCTAATATGGAAAATCGTCATAAAAAAATCCTTTCCGCCATTGTTGAAGAATATACCAGTTTTGCCGTTCCCGTGGGATCGAAGGTTTTGTCGGAAAAGTATAATTTGAAAATCAGTTCGGCGACGATCAGGAACGATATGAACGAGTTGGAAAAAGCGGGATATCTTTATCAACCGCACACCAGTGCCGGGCGCATTCCGACTGACAAAGGCTATCGCTTTTTCGTGGAGAAAATTATGCCGGATCAAAGTCTGAGTCTCTCTGATCAGAAAAAATTGCAAGCCGAACTCCTCAAACTCAAAGCCCAAAATAACAAGCTTTCCCGGACTACCGCCAAACTTTTGGCGTCCATTTCCGGCGGGCTGGCGATTACCGGAACAGACAAAGACTATCATGATTTCGGCATCTCGGAGCTTTTGGAAAATCCCGAGTTTCGCGAAATCGACGAATTTTGCAAAGTGGCGGAAGTTCTGGACTATATCGATGAAAACGCGGAAGCTATTCTCAAAAAAGTCAGGGACGGGGAAACAAGAATTTTTATCGGCAAAGAAAATCCGATCAAAGAGATTTCCAATTGTTCGATGGTAGTCTCGCCATATCGGACGAAAGAAGGCGAGCGCGGACTTTTGGCGATCATTGGTCCGAAACGGATGAAATACGCCCGTAATAAATCGCTTTTAGATTATGTCAAGAAATTGATCGGTTCTTCGGCGGTAATAATTTTGATTTTGCAGGCTGTTTAATAGGTTACGACTAAAACTTATTATGGAAAACAACGAAAAATATAAACTGCCGGTGGTTTTGAAGGCGGTGATGTATGATGAAAAACAGGACAAATTTTTGCTGTTAGAAATGGAAGACAAAGAAAGCTATTTCGTGAAAAATTATGGAAACTGGAGTTTTCCCGGTGGAAAACTTGATCCGGAAGAAAGTTTGAAAGAAGCTTTGGGAAGGGAGATTCAAGAGGAATTGGGAAAAGTTGAATTTGAAATTATCGCGCCTCTTAACACCGTCAAAGCCAGCTCCGCCAATGACCAGGCGGTGTATATCGATTACCTGGTGAAATATTCGGACGGAAAAATCACTATCGGCAAAGAACACAGCGGATACACTTGGGAGACGGCTGAGAATATT
>MFSF01000003.1:21213-23582 GCA_001784815.1 Candidatus Moranbacteria bacterium RIFOXYA12_FULL_44_15 | reverse complement strand
TTTTTGTTTTCGGATTGGGGCTGGCTGTTCGAAATATGATCGTCCGAAAGGACAAAGTCAGCGGAGATTTCCTGCGGTTGCTTCTTTTTTGGTTTGGAACATTTTTTGTTTTGGCGATTCCGCTTTATTCGTCGCTCCGTCCCCGTTTTTTTATTCCGGTTTTTCCCATTCCGTTTATTTTCTTGGGACTGATTTTTGTTTTTGCCGAAGAGAAGCTGAAAAAGCGTGGAAAATATTTGGCGCTTATTATAACAATTATTGTAATTGGCCTGAATACGAGGGGAACAGTTGCCTGGTTCCGGGAGCAATCATTGTCGCAAGCGCAAAGCCCGGATATCGATCGGACGCTTATCCTCAAAAATCAGGACGGCGTAACGTTGGCTCAATTGGAAAAAGCGGTTGATTATATTTACCAAAGCAACGGTGCCGGAACGGAACTTAATTATTACGTAAAGCAGGAACACTTCTCGCCGATTAAATATCTTCTGTCGCTCAAAAACGATTCAGCCTTGGTCGCGTCGCGAGTGGAGAAGGAAAACTACGCATCCGACCCCTATTTCGCCATTATTCCGTCGGAAAAAGATGCCGGATATATTGCCGAGGAATTCGGGAGTGTTGATATTCTGGATTCGTATCAAGCGGGACAGATCGCTGTTTATAAAATTAAAAATATAAACCCCGGGACAAAAGTTGAAAAAATATCTCCAAACTCCGAAGTTCCGCAAGCGGAGGCCGTCAAGTCCGACCGGGTGTATTGTCGCGATATTTTCGGAAGCGGCGAACCGGACGCGAAAACCGAAATAGACGAGAACGGTTCGGATGATTTGGAAGGAGAAAACGCGGATGATTAAAAAAATACCAACTTACGTCTGGGCGCTTATTGCCATAACCGCGCTTGGCGTTTTTTTGCGCGCCTATAATTTTCACGATTGGCTGCTTTTTGGTCCGGACCAGGTGAGAGACGCCGTGATAGTCGGCGACGCGCTGGAAGGTCGAAGCGGACCGATCCTGCTGGGATCCCAAGCGGGGAATACTCAGTTTTATTTGGGACCTCTTTACTATCAGTTTCAATATGTTTCCGGGCTTGTTTTTGGGAATACTCCCGATAAATTCGCCTACCCCGACTTGTTGTTTTCTATTCTGACAATTCCAGTCCTGTTCTTTTTTTTGAAAAAATATTTTTCCACCGGCATATCCCTTTCGCTGTCCGCGCTGTTTTCCGTTTCTTATTTTTCGATTAAAATTTCGAGGTTCGCGGTAAATTCCAACGCGCTTCCTTTTTTTATGATCGCGTTCCTCTACGGACTTTTGGAGATGATGGATGAAAAAAATAAGAACAAGCGCGTTTGGGCGATAATTGTCGGAATCAGTCTTGGAGTCGGGGTGCAATTGCACGCCTTATCGTTTCTGGCAATGCCCGCCATAGCGCTCGCGGTATGCGCGTATTTGATTGTCAGAAAAAATCTGGTTTGGAAAAATTTTCTCTTAGTGCTGGTGTTTTTCTTGTTGGCGAACTTTGGCCAGTTAACTTATGAAATGAAAACCGGCGGAGATAATTTTAAGCAATTCTTAAAAGGAGTGGATTCCCAGCCGGAAGTTTTGGACGAAAATTTGTTCCAAAGCGTCTCGTTGACAATGTTTTGCCAGACGCGGTCGCATATCTATCATATCTCCTCGCTTACCGACGCGAAATATTGCGCCCGCCAGCTTAATTTGAAAAAAATAATCGCTTCTTACAAGAAAACGGATTCGCAATGGTTTCTGATAAAAGCGCTGGCCGGGATACTATTCGCGCTTGGCGGGTACGCGCTATGGTTCCGTAATTTTTTCAAAGAACCGGATCCGGACAGAAAACGATTTTTGGCGCTGGTTATGCTCTCGAACGTAATTTTTCTGGGTTTGTTCGCGCCGATAGTTTTCCAGGCGGAAGTGCATTATTTTGACGCTATATTTTTTATGCCGTTTATTTTCCTTGGTCTCTGGATAAAACGGATAAAAGAAACGGGCTGGCGTCCGGAAATAAAAAAGGCGGCTCTTGCCTTATCGGCGGTAATTTTATTATTTTCCAATTCTTACTCTATCGGCGCGGACGCGCGCGGATACGTTTTCGGCGAGGCAAGCGACGGCGATGCTTGCGTCTTGGGGGAAATTATTCCCGCCGCGAATTATATGGCTGAAAATTCCCGCGGTTTCAAAAAAGCGTATTTGAGCGGAAGCAGAGTCAGTCTTCATCGTTTTTCCGACGCGCTGGCGTATCTTGCAGCCAAATCAGGCGTGGAAATTACGAGACTGCGCGGCGATGATAAAGAGAAAATCGAGCCGGGGGTCCCGTTTTTTGACGTAAAGCTGGTCGGCGATTATCCGGAAAA
>MFSF01000003.1:9242-21177 GCA_001784815.1 Candidatus Moranbacteria bacterium RIFOXYA12_FULL_44_15 | reverse complement strand
AATCAATATACTGGGGTTAACTTAATAGCAAACGGTACTGATTCAGAATTCAAGGCAAACGCGTAAGTCCTAATAATAATCAATGATGGAAATAATCAGCCGCCATAAATTTTTTTTGTTTGCCGCGGTTCTGTCGCTTTCGACGTACGCCATTTTTTATGGGCAATTTTTAACTCCCTCCAATTATTTTTGGAGCAGCGAGGGCCATCCGACCGACGCCCAAACAAAACATTTGCCGGCAAGAACTTACCTCTATGACAGGATCGTCAATGAACGCTCCTTTCCTTTTTGGACGGAAAAAATGTATTCCGGATTTCCTGTTTACGCTGATCCGGAAAACGCTTATTTGAATCCGATCAATGTCGCCAGCACCTTGATATTCGGTCCGCGGATGTCTTATAAGGTGCTGCATATTCTTGAATATTTAGCGGGGTCGTTAAGTCTTTATTTTTTACTAAAGCGCAAGGGCATCGGACTCTTGGGTTATTCCATCTCCAACGTGATATTTTATTTCAATACTTTTTTCATCAACCACCAGATACATTTCAATATGATTATGGCTTTGTATCTGCTCCCAACAGTCCTCCTGCTAGCCGATTTGTTCCTGGAGAAAAAACAGTTGCGCTACATTGTTTTCCAGTCGTTCGTAATCGCTAACGCCGTTCTATGGGGGCATATCCAATCGGTCGCCATTATGCTTATGGGATTGTTCGCGTATATGGCAGTATTTTCTTTTAAAAAAACGCGCCTCCCGGCATTCGTTTTTTATTTTGCCGCTCTTGTTTTTTTCATAACCATCGAAACTCTGCCGCAGGTTTTGCCCACCTATAAATTATTCAGTCAAAGCGGCCGGAGCGAAGGCACGGATTATTTGAAGGGTTCTCTGAATCCCCGTATGGCTATTTTTCCTTTTGTCCCGTACCTGTTGGGAGAAAGCGATAATTTCATGGGACGGGAAGTAAATGATGATTTCAGTTATAGCGAAGTTTATATCTATTCCGGCATCAGCTCGATGATCTTGGCCGTTCTGGCTCTGCTTCTTTTGAAAAAGTCGAGGGAAGCTGTTTTGGCGATCGTATTTATATGGATTTTTCTGATATTCGGGTTTATGGAAAGCAATAAAATATTCTCTTCCGGTACTCCGGGCATTACTCTTTTTAGGGAGTGGGGGAGGACGGCTGTCCTTTATAGTTTTGGAATAGCCCTTCTGGCGGGAATGTTCGCGGAAAAAATAAAGAAAGCGTCTTACAAAAATATAAAAAGCGGCGCTTTATTCGTGTTGCCTCCCATAATTTATATTGGGACGCTAGTCGCGATGAAAGAAGGGAGGATTGCCAGGAAACTCATCCCTTATGTTTCTTTCCAACATATTCAAGCCTACCCCCATTTTCCTATTCTTAAGGCGATCGTACTGAGCTTAGCTGGGATTTTTTTAGTTTTTATTATTACTAAAAAGCTGTCTCCCCTGATTTTTTCCAAAGTTTTCTCGCCTCTTAAAATAGCTGTCGCGGCGATAGTGTTTTTCGATCTGGTTTATTTCAGCCAAGACGTGCTGGGTTTCAGATTGCGTGACATATCGAATTATACGATCGCGCCCATCGCTGAAGAACTGAAAAACAAAAGGGTCATCCTAAGGCATCTGGATGTATTGGGAGCGGAGTCTCTTTATTATGACAACTGGAGCCCCTTTGGAACCAGCCAGCTTAAAGAAAGCGACTATGTGGATTATTATGAACAGCTGGGTCTCAATTTGAGAGGGGTGACATCTTCCATCCTCGAAATGCCGAGAGATTTCCAACATTTGAAAGAAGCGGGAATCGTCGCTGTTGTCCAGCATCGCGGAACGACTTTTCTGAATAATAATAATCTGGATGTATTAAAAAATAATATGGAAGGTCATTATATTAAAAAGGAAGAGGGAAAAATAATTATGCAAGTCGATAATCCGTCCAACTCCGTAATTGGCACCTATTTTAAACACAGCCCCGATTGGAAAGTCAAAGTTGACGGGCAAAAAACCGAGATAGCAAAAAACGGCGTTTTTTTTGATTTTCCCTTGAAACAGGGGAGTCACTTGGTTGAAATTTATTATTATCCGCGGCCGTTTTTCCAAGGCGTACTCTTGAGTGTACTACTTCTCATGGCTGGCGTTGCGGCGTACTTTTCATTTAAAAAGCCTCTCTATAGACATATACTCCACAATGAATAATAAAAAAAACATTTTTATTGTCGCGGCGGTCTTAATTCTTTTGATCGGGATTTTTTTGCGCACCCATAATCTTCGCGAGTGGCTGTATTTTTATCCCGATCAGGCTAGAGATATCATGCTGGTGGAAGAAGTGGTGGAAGAGGGCGGAGAATGGCCCAGCTACGGGCCAATCGCGGCTCGCGCCAATTTCCAGCTGGGTCCGATGCATTATTATTTCCAGATTATTTCGGGAAAATTGTTCGGGGTGACTCCGGAAGCGATGGCTTATCCGGATGTTTTGTTCGCGATTTTGTCCATTCCGCTGTTTTTTTATTTTATGAGCCGTTATTTCCGCTACGGCTCGTCTTTGGCGCTTGCCGGACTTTATTCCGTTTCTTTTTTTGCCGTGGAATATTCCCGTTTCGCCTGGAACCCCAACCCGATACCTTTTTTTGTTCTTTTATTCCTGATTTCGCTTTGGAAGTTGATTTTTCATCGCGAAAAAACCGGCTGGCTTTGGATAACGGCGCTGGCTGCCGCGCTCGGAGCCGGCATCCAGATTCACACTTGGTTGCTTTTGCTTATGCCGGCAACTTTGTTTCTCGGTCTTGTTTTTGTCTTTCGAAAAAATCAATCCTGGCTGCTGGCAAAAAAAACCTTGGCGATTTTGGTCTTGGCGGCAACTCTGAACGCGCCGCAAATAATCGGGGAGGTAAAAAATAATTTTACCAACTCCGGATATTTCTGGGAACTTTTCGCGGGATCTTCTCAAAAGGGCAAGGAGAATTTCGCCCATTATCTAAAGCTGGATATTTTGAACCATTCCCAAGCCAACGCTCATATCGTAAGTTCGCTCGGTCCTAAGCTGGATTTCAAAGCTTCTTCCGCCATCAAGCGGATGACAAAAGAAAAGAATTGGGAAAAGGAAGAATATTTGGCGCTGGGAGGAATCCTGGCAAGTTTGTTGTTTACAATTTTTGGTTACGCGGCGCTAATTTATTTTTTTATAAAAGAAAGCGACCGGGAGAAAAAATATTTTTTGGGTACGGTGGTTCTTTACGCCGGCTTGTCTTTTTTGGTTATGCATTTCGTAATGGAGGATCTCTCAATCAGGTATTTTATCCACCTGGTCTTTGTTCCTTTTGTTTTTCTCGGATTTTTGGTTAAAATAATAAAGAAGCGTTTTTCCCGAAAAATTTTTCCGGCCGTGGCGGTTTTGTTTGTTTTTTTGGCCGCGGCGAATTTATGGAACATTGCCAAGGAAGCCCGAGCGCACGCCCAAAAAGACAGAAGCAATGAAAGATACGTAGTACTGGGAGAAATCGAGCCGATGGCGGAATATATAATTTCCCGCTCTCCTGAAAAAACAATTTATTTTTTCGCCCAAGGCAAATATATGCAAAACTATTTCAAGCAGTTTAATTATCTGTTCCATCAAAGCGGCTACGCGGTCGAAAAGGACGAGGACTTGGGGAGTTTCCCTTCCGAAAAAAAAATTTACATGCTCTGGCACAGTTCTCGGTATGGCCCTCCGGAATACGAGGGAGCTTATCGCGTAACCGATCAAAAGGATTTTGGGCAAGTGGGGATATATGAATTGGAAAAAAAATAAAATTACCGGGCATATTTGGATACTCATCGCTATCATAGCTGTTGGGATTTTTTTGCGCACTTACAATCTTCGCGAATGGCTGTATTTTTATCCCGACCAGGCCAGAGACGCGACCATCGTGGAAGAGGTTTTGGACGGAGAAAGGTCTTGGCCGCTAATGGGTCCGATTGCCGCCAGCACCAAATTCAAGATCGGTCCGATTTACTATTATTTTCAAATCATTTCCGCCAAAATTTTCGGTACCGGCCCGGAGAAAATGGCCTACCCCGATTTGTTTTTTACTATTCTGTCAATTCCTCTGCTGTATTATTTTTTAAGCCGGTATTTTAAGGTTGGATTGTCTTTGGCGCTTACCGGTCTTTATTCCGTTTCTTTTTTCGCCGTGGAATATTCTCGCCACGCCTGGAATCCCAATCCTATCCCTTTTTTCGTCTTGCTTTTTTTGTTGTCCGCGTGGAGATTTTTAGTTGAAAAGAATAAAACCGGCTGGCTCTGGATAATCGCTATAGGCCTGACTTTGGGAGTAGGCGTCCAGCTCCATACATTGCTTTTGCTTCTATTGCCGGCGGTTTTGTTTTTTGTTTTTGCTTATCTCATAAAAAAAGATTTTTCGACGTGGAAAAAATGGCTAGCCGTTTTTGCTCTGGTGGTTTTTTTAAACGCTCCGCAAATAGCAAGCGAGATGGAAAGCGGCTATGCCAATTCCAAGGTTTTTTTGAAAATATCCGACAAGACTTCCGAGGGAGGCAAGGCCGGTATAAAAGAAAAATTCGGAATGAGCGTTATGGGCGGCTCTCAAGCCAACGCCCATATTCTTTCTTCCTTGGGGAACAAACTTGATTTTGATTTTTTTGCGATCGTAAAAAACAAAATAAGAAACAATGCCAAATTCGGATCTTCCCTTAGGTTTTCCGATCACTTGATTTTTTGCGGCATCTTTTTGAGCGTGCTGTTTTTCTTTTTCGGGCATATTGCCCTGGTATATTATTGGAAGAAGGAAAAAGACCGGGAGAAGAAACACTTTTTGGGCCTGATTATTCTTTTTTCCGCTCTTTCCTTTTTGATTATGCTGCCCATTATGGACAGTCTGTCTATCCGTTATTTTGTCCATTTAATATTCGCGCCCTTTCTTTTCCTGGGATTTCTTATCAAAATACTGGTCGATAAGTTTCCCCGCTTGCACGCGCCGGCAGCTGTCGCGATTTTTTCTCTTCTCGCGATTTCTAATTTTTTCACCCTCGGTTCCGAAGCCGTGTCGCACGCCGCCAAAAACCGAAGTGATGAAAGATACATCGTTTTGGGAGAAATAGAGTTGATCAGGGATTATATGATAAGCGCGGCCCAGAAAGATTCCATCTATCTTTTCGCCGAAAAAAGATACCAGCAAAATTATTTCAAACCGATCACTTATGTGATGCGTCAAAAGGGCTATGCCATCCTTCGCGCCAAAGATCCCGCAAGCGTTCCGGCTGGCGAGGACGTCTTTCTTTTGGGAGCGAACTCGCAAGATTCCAAAAACTATTTGAAAGAATATAACATAGAAATGTCCAAGGATTTCGGCCAGCTCGGCGTTTATAAATTGGCAAAATAAAATGTGTTTTTCCATACAAGAAAAAATAAAAAAGGTTCCGACGCGGCTTTGGGTTCTAACCGCTATAATATGCGCGGGAATTTTTTTGCAGACTTATAATCTGCATAATTGGCTGGATTTTGGCGATGATCAGGTCCACGACGCTATCCTAATAGAAGAGGTTGTGAGAGGGGAATCTCCCTGGCCGCTTCTTGGTCCCGATATGAGCGATTCCGGAGAGTCCGGCGGCCGCGACAACCGTTTCCACATTGGTCCCGCCTATTATTATATGCAAATCGCCAGCGCGCGAATTTTCGGCTCCGAACTGGAAAATCTGGCCTATCCCGATTTGTTGTTTTCAATTCTGTCTATCCCTTTGCTATATTTTTTTCTTAAGAAATATTTTAGCGCGAGTTTGTCGCTAGTACTTGCCGGACTTTACGCCACGTCTTTTTATTCTCTTAATTCCTCCCATTCCGCCTGGAATCCCCATTTGATTCCCTTTTTCGCAATTTTGTTCCTACTGGCGGTTTATGAATTCGTTTCCGCCGGAAGCAAAACCCGCTGGACTTGGGTCGCTCTCCTGGGAATCGCCTTGGGAATAGGGATTCAGCTCCACGCCATAATGCTGGTACTAATGCCGCTGTTTTTGTTTCTCATTTTTATATATTTGCCTTGGAAAGACCGGGGCGCTTGGAAAAAATGTCTGGCAGTCGCGCTAGTTGCTATCGTTTTGAATTCCCCGCAAATAATCAGCGAGCTCAGGACGGATTTTTCAAATACAAAAGTCTTTTTTAAGTCCGCGCAAAGGACAAAGGAAAAAAGCCGGCTGGTCGATAAGGTCGCCAAGAACATTGACTGCCATTTCCAGGCGAACGGCCACATAATTTCCGGGGCAGGGGAGAGTAATTGCCAGTTTTTATTCGCCAATCTTTTTGAACAAAAAAAACCGGAAGGATATTTGCGCGAAATAAGCAATCCCCTGACGGCTGTTAAGGTTATGGCGGCTTTCATGTTTTCGTTTTTCGGATACTTTTTGGTTGTCAGAAATTATAGGGAAGCGGATCGGCGCAAGAAAATTTTCATTTCCATCGTTTCCTTGTATATCCTCCTGGCCTTCCTCATAATGATACCGGTTGTTGAAGAACCGCTACGATATTTTATTCATTTGTTTTTTGTTCCATATATATTTTTAGGATTAATGATTCGGCAGTTGTCGAAAAAATATAGCGTAAACCCATCATTGTTGACGGCGGTTTCCGTCGCAGCTTTAGCCGTATTGAATATTTATTCGATTTATCCCACGATTAAGGAGTTATCCTTAGGCGCCAGAAGTTCTCAAAATGCCATCGTGCTGGGCGAAATGGAAAAAATAGCGGATTATATAATAGCCGAGTCTGACCCTGAAAAAACCGCTTATTTCAACAGCGCCAAAAAATGCGCCAATTTCTACAGACCATTGGCGTACGTGGCGGAAAGGCGCGGTTTTGATTTGATAAAAGACAAGGAAAACGGCGAAACGCCGTCGGACGCGAACATTTTCTATTTGACCAGGTCAGACAAATCCGGCGTTGAAAATAACCTGGAAAACGCCGAGGCAAAAAAATTCGGCCAAGTGGTTGTTTATAAATTTTCTCCGTTAGAAATCGGGCAATGATAACCTTTTCTAATTAAAAAATAAGCGAACAATAATTTATGGCATCTTTTCATAACCAATGCCGGTTGATTTTCAACGGGGTTAAAAAAATTTCCGCGAGTTTTGGGATTCTTTTGGCGATAATTCTGGTCGGAATTTTTCTCCGTACTTATAATTTCCATGATTTTTTGCGTTTCAACGCCGACCAGTCGCGGGATGCCGCTGTCATTAATAACGCGCTTGAAGGAAAAGAAGCATTGCCGCTCCTCGGACCGAAAGCTGGCGGGACGGATTTTCGCTTGGGACCGGCATTTTACTATTTTAATTACGCTTCCGGACTTGTCTTCGGCGGAAACCCCGACAAACTGGCTTACCCCGATCTTCTTTTTTCGATTTTGGCTATTCCTCTTTTCTATGTCTTTTCCCGGCGCTACTTCGGGAAAAATATTTCCCTCGCCGTGGCGTTCCTTTTCGCCATTTCGCTTTTTACGGTGAGATATTCCCGATTTTCCTGGAATCCCAACTCTACTCCGTTTTTTACGATGCTGTTTCTGTACGCGCTTTTAAAAATATCCGATAATGACTCAAGAAATAGATATGCTTGGCCGGTTGTTGCCGGAGCGGCGCTGGGAATCGGCGTCCAACTCCACTCGCTTTTCCTTTTTACTATACCTCCGCTAGCCATCTTGTTTTTCGCGTTTTTATTTTTCAAGAAAAATCCCGCTTGGAAAAAAATCGGCTATATCGCGATCATCGCCTTGGTCTTTAATATTCCTCAAGTGATCAGTGAAAAGAAAACCGGGATGATGAACACTCGAGCATTTATTGTCGGAACAAACACAAAATCAGGGCGAGGAAAATCCCTCGCGGAAAACATCGCGTTAGATGCGGCTTGTCATATCCAGTCTAACGCCTTTTCTGTTTTTTCATTGAGAGAAGACGGAAATTGCCTGGTGGCAAAAGACGTGAAAAGTTTTTTTAAAAATTCAGCCAAAAAAAATCTGAAAAACATTCCGGCAATTTCAACCGCGCTTATCAGTATTGTTTTTTCTTTAATCGGATATTTTTTGCTGGCGCGTTATTTCAGGAAAGAAACCGATTCTCGGAAAAGAATTTTTCTGGGGCTGATTATCGGACTGGCGTTTATCTATTTTCTGATCCTTGTCCCCTTGGCTGAAGAAATTTCAATGCGATTTTTTTTGACAGTGGAATTTATTCCGTTTTTGATCCTGGGATTTATCTTGAAGTTTATAAACGATAAATTACCTAAAAAGGGCGTGTGGCTCTCGGCCGTCATCATAATCTTTGCCGCGGGAATGAATGCGGCGTCTCTCAAAAAAGATTTTTCCGCAAAAGCCGGCCATGATCCGGTTTCCGGCGGGATTCCCGACGAACTGACGCTTTTCGAAATGGAAGCAGTCGCTCGTTTCATCAAGGAAAATTCCAATGAAGAAAAGATAGGCTATGTCGAAGGAAAAAATAACGAGCTTTTCAAATATTTCCGTTCCCTGGATTACCTGTCAAAAATAGAGGGAATTGATCTGATTGATATCGATGAAATCGTGGATGTTCCCAAAAACGATAATATCTACACTTTGAAGTTTCTGAAAAAGTCCGAACGCGACGCCGGAAAACCGATTGAATTTTCCGGATACGGCATCGAAAAACAAGCGGACTTCGCCAGAGTGACAATTTACAAGCTAAACAAGCGCTAAATTATTTATTTCTTCTTTTTTAAGACCAGCTCTTTCAAAATATCCAGGTCATTCCGGCTGACTTCTTTCAAGAAATATAAGACTAAAAGGTATAAGACAAAAAGAAGGGTTGACCAGAGCAAAAAGATATAGCTTTCAGCCGGAAGCATCAACGAAGCGATATACATCGCGCCGGAAGCGAAAATAATCTTGACCAGGCTTCCGAATTTAACCAGCACGCCGAAATATTTTCCGATAAAATAGAGCATCACCAGCATTATAAGAAACGAAACGATGGAGGTGGCGATAGCCGAGCCGACAATGCCGTATTGTTTTATGAGTAAATAATTTAAAATAGTATTGGCGACAAGGCCGAAAGAAGCGATCCACATGGGAATTTTGGTGCGTCCCGCGCCATTCATCACAAAACTCATAACGTAGAAAATCGTGAGAAAGCCGACGCCAAAAACCAAAATCGACATCGGCAGAGCCGCCTCCAGAAAGTTCCGACCGTAAAACATCTTTATAAGCGGCGCGCTATAGACCGACATTAAAACGACGATGGGGGAAAGCAAAACCAGCATCAAGCGAAGCGACTGGGAAATGACCTTATGCGTGTCTTTGTGATTATTTTGCGAAGTGGTTTTGGAAACGACCGGCAAAAGAATTACTGTCAGGGCGTAAAAAAGATAGTAGGGGAAGCGCCCCAATGTCAAAGAGGCGTTATACACTCCGGTCAGATAATCGTTTTGGATGATTCCTTTGACCAGATATAAATCAATGCTAATCAAAAGTTCGTACGCCAAAAAGAAAATAATTACCTGCCAAGCGTAAGAAACTAAAACTCGCCAATCAAAAGCTACTCGCGAATTTTGAGCGAATTCCAGCAAATCAGAGCGAATATTATTTTCTGCACCAACATTTGCGTCTATTAGCTTTTTATTCGTTCTGCTTTCGTGAGTTATTTTAAACCTATCAATCCCCACCGCTAGCAAAAAAACTGACAGCGGCGCGGCGATGTAACCGATAATCGAACCTTCCACCCGAAAGAAAAAAGCCAAGAGGATTATGAAAACCACCCGAAAAAAAGAGCGGGAAATTTTCAAAAAAGATTGGACGCCGAAACGATGCAGCCCCGTGTAATAGGAGAAATAGAAAGACGCGGCGGCGAAAGCGGGAATGATGAGCGTGGATAGGCGAAAAAGGGGAGTGAGCGTCGGATCGCCCAGCACCTTGGCGATCAGCGGCGCGGAAAAGAAAAATATCACGGTTATGGCGCCGATAAGAATGCTTTGCAAAATGATAGTTTGGCGTTTGATCACTTTCACCAGCTCCGGCCGGGTTTCGAAAATCTCGCTGATATATTTTGCCATGGCGGTCGGAATGCCGTTTCCGATGAGAATGATGACCATGGTGGTCAGCGTAACGACCAGTCCGAAACGCCCATAATCGGCCGGACCCAAAATCCGCCCGACGACTACGTGCACCAAAAAACTGGTAACATTGAAAATAATTTCGGAAATAGTGACCAACACGGCCGATTTAGCGAGGGTGCTTGACATAGAATTTTAAATCAGTTAAAATAATACATTGTATCAGAAAATGATATAGAGCAAGCGGAGTGTTTTCAAAAACCAAGATAATCAAAAGGGGAGCGTAATGAAGGTGAAAAAGCAAAAAAGAGTCGAAACCATCTTGAGGCAAGGGGACGTCATTATATACGACAAGGAGACCTCTTGTATTAGCATCATTCCCTCTGCTGAGCCGTCATTAAGGAGATACTTTCTTGATGGGGATAACAAGCTCCTAGTCGAAAACGAGAGCGCATTCAATGCAGTAGTACGCTTTTTGACTCATGCATTTAATGTTCAGGTATCTCCTGAAACCTCAGCGTGTAAGTTTATGTCATCCCAAAAGAGGCTTCGCACAGAAATTGTTTCAATTAAGTGATTCCTCCTGTCGGTTCAAGTCTCCGGACTTGAACCGCATAGTTCTTGAGTAACGCGCTCCCTTCAGAACCTTTTCGGTTCAGGTCAGAGACCTGAACCGACTTTTTTTGCTCGTCATTCTGAGGACGGCGTAGCCGGACGAAGGATCTGCTTAATGCTACTATGGTTTTTATTTTATAAATAAACAAACTTAGTGCTAGTCGCAAGTAGATTCTTCACTTCGCTACGCTTCGTTCAGAATGACGACACGCTTTATCTCTTCAAAAACAATATTCTTATCCCTATCTCCATCCACCACCGTCAACCCCCAAGCAGCTATTTTGGCGTCATATAATTCCTTCTTTTTTTTCAAATATTCCAACCCCTGATCCGGCACGCGCTCGCGCCACATAATGTTTTCCGGGGAAGTTTGGAGATAGATGGCGAAATCAGGGGCTACCAAACCACCCGTAGGGAACAAAAATTTTTGTTCCCTACCTTCCAAAAATGCAATATTGATTATGCTGTCATAAAAATACCGGTCGCTCAAAATGTAGTCGTAACCGTTGTTACGTAACTTGTTACGTAACAAGCCGAAGCGCCAAATGTCGATACGTAAAAACAGTTTTCGTAAAAATATTTGCAGCGTGTTAGCTTTTGTCACGCTCTTTTCAGTATAGACCTTGCATTTTCCCAGCAACTTACATATCAGACAATATTTATTCCTAAAGTCCGTGATTTTTTTTGCCAAGCTGAACTGGACCGCGTGGAAATAAAAAACTTTGGAACCCTTTTGTTCCAAATAATCCTGCAGTAGTTTGATCTGGGTTGATTTTCCGGAACCGTCGAGACCGGAAATAGTTATTAATTTCACTGGTTTTACGAAATACGAAATTAAACGAAATACGAAACCCTTAATTCGTAAAGCTAATACATGAGGACAGCAACAGGTTCCATTTTCGCTACGACATTAACGATTTTATTTTCCGCCATACCAGCCACAACTTCGTCGATATCTTTGTAATATCCGCTGTCTTGGTTTACGACGCCTTTGGACGCGGCGTTATAGAGTCTTACTTTTTTGCTTTTCATTTTTTCAAACAACTCTTCCTTAGAACTGGCCGCGTTAGCAAGAGGATTTTTTCTCATTCCGGTGCCATGAGAAGCGGAAAAAAAAGTCGATTCGTTTTCATCAGTTCCGACGCCAAGATAGGCAGGTGTGCTCATCGAGGAGGGCATAAAAATCGGCTCTCCGGTTTTGGAAAAGAGGGGGTGGTCTTTCATCCTGGCCGGACCATAAGCGCGCG
>MFSF01000003.1:0-9232 GCA_001784815.1 Candidatus Moranbacteria bacterium RIFOXYA12_FULL_44_15 | reverse complement strand
TCTGTGCACCCAGACATCCCTTCCATAATGATTTTCCCGATCTACGAAGACATGGGGCATATCATAGAGCATGTCAAAGCCCGGGTCTTTCCCCAAAACCTTTTGGACAGTTTGATCCAAGTTGTGAGTAAGTATGGAGCGATTGGCAAATCCATGGTTTCCGGAAGCACGGTGAGCAGTCAGAAACATCTTCCCTTCTACATCATCGTCCTTATACGCAAAGTAGCTATCCTTATTCTTATGCCGTCCTATTCTCTCAACTAATTTTTTGTAGTCCGCTTTATACTTCGAATTAAAAGTCAATTTTCCTAACTCTAAAATTATTCTTTGGCTTAGATGTTCTTTCTTTTTTGGGGTATACATATAGGATGAATATTGTCCGAGCAGTCCCGATCCGGTATGCAAAAGGAAGATAAACTGACCCTCGTGGATGCCTAATTTTTCAGCAACTTCCGGATTCTTAATTTCAGTTATTTTCATAAGATCCAAATAATGGTTGCCGGCGGCGCCCAAAATTCCCAAGCGGTATTGTCCGATGCGAAGGAACAATTTTGGAATAACATCCAAGATATCCTGGTCAGTCACGGGATTCCCAAACATATTTCCCTGCTTGCAAGTATTCTCGATTTCATTTTTGGTTCGGGTTTTGAAATATTTTTTCGTTGCCGAGACTCCATTCTTGCAAATATCCATCACTAAGGAAAGAGGGACTCGTGTTCCCATATAAGTTTTGGTGGGAATAGGTTTGATCAAAGCCTTGAAGAGTTTGTCGATATTTTCCGGCGTCAGATCTTTTTCCGTGAGATTGGTTTTCAAAAACCTTTTTCCGCAGTTAGGAGCTGTGTCATTGATTTGCGGCAAAAGATTGTGCTCCGAGGCGACAACCGTGCCAGTTGGATTCTTGCGTCCCTTTTTACTATGAACATCGCTCATTACGGCGATGTGATGGAAAACCGACTCTTCCGAGGCGGTATTTTCGATTTGTTCCAAGGTTGTGTCGTTGGGCAAAAGATCATCGCTCATATGCAAAACCGCCGGCACTTTCATTTTGTCCGTTTGTAATTGCTTCTTATGAGGGGATAAGTTTTGGAGGTTATAATTCTCCATAAATTTGTTGATAAATCTCCGCGATTTTCTTTATATCAAAATTTTCTTCGGCGTATTTTCTGGCTTCGCGGCCAATGGCGGCGCACTTTTCCGGGTTATGGTATAAGTCCAAAATGGCGCTGGCAAGAGCCGCCGCGTTGCCTTTTTCTATTGTAACAGAATTTCGCTCGTTTGCGAATTCTTTGAGAATTGGAATATTAGACAGAATCACCGGTTTTTCGCAAGCCATGGCTTCGATGACGGCAAGAGGCACGTCGAACTTGCCACGCATATTTTCCACCGGAAAAACGCTCACGTCGCAAAGATTATAGATATCTTTCATTTGATACGTCCCGTCGTCATGAAAAGCCGTTTTTTCGAGTAAGCCGTTTTTTATCAGCTTTTCGATAATTTCTTTCTTTTTGGCGGCGTCTTTTTCATTCTTGACGCGCACCGCCAGTGACAAGCGAGCATAGGGAATTTTTCGGGATACTTCAATGAAACTGTCAATCACCGCGTCGATGGCGCCCAGGCGAACGTATTCGCCGGTAAAATTTATCACAAAGTCTTTATTCGCATGTCCGGCATTCGTAGCGCCGGTTCGCGGAGCGAATAACTCCAAATCAATTCCCGGATAAACGCGTTTGACATTTTGAAAACCGAGTTTGTTTAATTTCTCTTTGGAATAATCGGAGTAGGTGATGATTAGATCGGCAAACATCAATTTCTTTAAATCTTGGTCCGACCATAAATCTTCCCGAAGCGTGGCGACGGTTTGGATAGTTTTAGTTAAGTTATTCGCTCCGCTATCGCGTCGCGAACCCCCACTACGAACGGGGGACATACGAATCAGTGCTTTTAAGTTTCTCGACAATAAAAAATATTTAATTAAAAAAGAATTTAGCCGGGTAGGAGTGAAAAAATAGTGATTAATATCAAATTGACCGCGGGTTTTGAATTGGAAAAACAGCGAGCGCAGTTTTTGTTCCAGATTGAAATCAGCGATTTTCGACGTCGTGTAAACGCTATGCTGGCGAACATTTTGGGGCAGTTCCGGCAAAACTCCCTTAGTCATCAAATTCACTTCCAAATCAGCCGGAAGATTTTTAGCCAGCGAATACGCGAAGTTTTTCGACCCTTCATCCCAAGGCGGAGCGATGGGGCGGGTGATGAGAAGTATTTTTTTCATGCTTTACGAACTACGAAATAAGCGAAATACGAAATTATAAATTCTTGTATATCTCTTTCTTTTCATCGCCTGAATCTGCCTGTATAGTAATTTTTTCGAAACCGCGCGATTCAGGCGAGGACGCCTGAACCTGCGAACTCGCGCCTTTTTCTATTTTCACATCACCTTCGTTTATCTTTTTTTTATTTATCATAACTTCCCAATGGAAATATTTTTTATCAGAGTGGTTTTCGATAATAAAATCCGAACTGTCATTCTTCGGTTCGACAAAATAAACCGCCCACCAATCTTTCTGGTAATCCGGATCGTTGAATTTGTTCCCAACGTTAAACAGCCAGATGGAACTGGCGAGAAATAAGATGATTGTGAAAATTATTATATTTCGTTGTTGCATAATGGTCTGAATCACGTCCTTCTCTCCCGTACCCGGGAGAGATGTCGCGTACTCGCGACAGAGAGGGCTCAGAGTAACGCTTGCAAATATGCCCTCTCCCCAGCCCTCTCCCGATTACGGGAGAGGGGGATAAACCCTTCAGTGCAATCAGAATAATCATGTGCTAATCAGTGGTTCTGACAAATATCGCTATCTCATTACTCGCATAAATCTGATCAAAATTATCCAATTTTTGAAATTGCGCGCTGTCGTAGCGGGGGTTGACCATCACGAAATTGACGCCGGTCTCGGCAAAACATTTTTCGGAGTTTCCGGAAGCGGGACTGCCGATCATCCAAAGTGTGCACATTTCGCGAGGATTAAGCGGATCTTCATAGCGTTTGAAATAGCCGCGAGACAGGGGATATTTATATTCTCTCATAAAAAACAATTTTATCCAGGAATCGGCGGTAATGTAATTATGATCCTTGAGAAGCATATCGGAAGAAGAAGCTTTCTCCGCCAGATATTTTGAAGCGAAAAAAGTCTGGACCGTTTGGGCGCCCTCGGTTTGTTTTTTGAAAGCGCCGGCGGAATCATCCAACCCGGAAGCGGTGGAAAAAATAACGAAGAGCAGGAGCGCGCCGGCGAAAAGCGTCCGGGAAACACGGAAAGAAATTTTCCCGCCAAAAAGCTTAGGCGTATCGGAGTTGAAAATAAAATACAGGGCGTAAGCGGAGAGTATCGCCAGGGGATAGCTCAAGTAGTTCCCGATGCGGGCGCTGGGAATGTCGACAAACAGCCAGCGGGGTTTCATTGACATTATAAAAAGCATAATCAGCCAAGACGCAACAAGGGAATATCCGGCATTCGTCTTATTGTACGCCAAGATCAACAGCAATAATCCTATCAGCCCCAAAACAAACCGTGGTTCTCCGACGGTAACTTTTATATTTTCCAGCGTAAGTCCGACGCGAGTGGATTTCACGGCTGTGCCAACAGCCGTGTCCACCGCTTCCGGATTGACGTACGTGGGCGTGAAAATAAAGAAGAAAAAAACGATTCCCAGCGCGAAAGTTCCTATTACGGCCGGAGAAAAGATTATCGGCCACGCGCGCTCGAATATTTCTCGGATATTTTTGAGATTAACCAGGATGAAAAGGGGAACAAAAAACAGCAGAATAAAAAGAAAAATAAATGAAGTCAAGTGGTGGGTGTAAAAAAGTCCAAATGTGACAAAAACAGCGAGCGATAAAAAGATCTTACTGTGCGCCGGGGCGGGTACGCCCTCTCCTGTCTCGAGATTACTCGAGACATCCTCTCCCAAAGGGAGAGGAGGATATTGACTGCTTTTTGAATTAAGAAATTCAAACGCTCGATAGTAGAAATAAAAAGCCAAGGGCATCAGGTAGTTTCCTATCACGTTTCCAATCACGCCGCCGCTGACGAATTTGGCTTGCGGGGAAGAAACGGCATAAAGCATTCCCAGGAAAAATAAAGTCAAAATAGCCACGGCTCTATTCTTGAATACGCGCAAAACCAAAATGAAAACAGTCAAAATACTTAGGATATTTATTAAGTATAAAATAATCACAGGGAACGCCGAAAAGAAATCGGCGCCGCTGACCAAGCTCAAAACGCCAAAAATAATATGTTCGCCGATGATGAAGTCCGGCATCCCTTCATAACCGGGAAGCTGATGGTTTTCCGCCAGCCACTTCGCCCAATACATATGATGCCCCATATCGGTGGCGGTCGGCGCGACCGTGCCGGAAAGGTAGGCGGTTTTGATGAAAACCGTCGAAAACAGCAAAAGTAAAATCAAGATGAATTGGTTTTTGGAGAAGGAAAATAAGTTATTCATATTCGCAGGTTCAATCGTCTCGATTGAACCTTGCGGTTCTGTCATAGCTTTATTTTGTGAACTAATCTTCAGACAGGCAAGCAATTGAGAAAATTTATTTTTACCAGAAACGCGCGGTTCAGGCGTGGACGCCTGAACCTGCTGATGTTCCGCTCGCAATGACAACAGTTTGCGAATTCCCCAGCAAGCGAAAATAAAAACTCCAATGCCCAAGATAATCGATGTCTGGGTTATGGAAATACTTAATTTGGAATATAAAAATAGTATGAAATCCAAAACAATAATGCTTAGTCCGGGAATAACAATAAACTTTTCCAGCGGCTCCAGTATCTCAACATTCGTATGTCCGGCTTTCGTAGTGCGGGTTCGCGAAGCGAAAAACGTCCTAAGCAAAAAATATCCCGGTAAAAACAGGATAAAAACGATTGACGCATAGAACAATATCTGGCTTGATATTAAATCCAGCATAAGTCCAGTCTAGCACAAAAAGGCAAATAAAAAAAGCTACCCAAGGCGCTTTAGCATCCCAACTATTTTTTGTCTATTCTTTAAAATTAAAAAAATTAATCTATGGGAGGAGCAGGTATCGCATACCCAAGATCAACTAAAACCTCAGAAGGAACTTCGGGTCCGGCAAGCATAGATTTAGTGAAAATAAATAATATTATTAAGAGAAAAACAAAAGAAGCGATGACCGCCAAGGCTTGTTTTTTGTTTTTGACTTTACCTTCGGAATTTTCCACCACCCAATTCAAAAAGACGGAATTGCCAAACGGAAAGCGCCTAGCTTCCAACTCCTCTTGGGTGAAAAAGTGAATTCTCTGATCTGTGGCGTCAGCGTTTTCTATGTTTGTGTTTTTTTGATAGATGTCCATTTCTTATAGTATGCCCTATTTATAGTTTGGCAGCAAATGCTATTTCTTATCCGACACAGCTTTTTCAATTTCTTCCAGATACCTTCGGGAAATTTTTTCCCAAGAATAATTGTCAACGACGTATTTCCTGGCTCTTTCGCCAAACTCTTTGCGAAAGACGTCATCAGCCAACAGTTCGTTAATTTTTTTGACATATCCGTCAACGTCATATGGCTCGACCAAGAAACCGTTTTGTCTGTCTTTGATAGCGTCTTTCAAGCCTTCCAGATTGGAAGCGATAACCGGCAATTTGCAAGATGCCGCTTCAATAACAGAAATACCAAATCCCTCCATGTCTCCAAGAATTTTGATATTAGGCTGTACGAAAACGTCGCAAGTATTAAAAAGAATATCGCGAACCTCGTCCGTAACATATCCCAGCATCCGGACTCTTTCCCCAAGGTTTGTCTTTTTGACAGTCGATTCTATGTTTTTACGATCCGGTCCGTCACCGGCCACAACGTAGATTGTGTTTTCATCCAGTTTTGGCATTACGTTCTCACAAAGCCAGGCTACGCCTTTTCTTTTTGCGAGTCGGCCGGAAGTGAGAATCACTTTTTTCCCTATCAAGCTTTCTCCTAGGAATTTTTCCAACTCTCGGCGTTCAGTGGATTTATAAAATTTTTTGGCATCTATGCCGTTCGGAATAAAGGCTATTTTTTCCGGCGTGATACCCTTGTCAATTGCCACACGAACAGTTTCATTGCCGACGGCAATGAACTTGTCAAGTCTCTTTAAAAAAATTCCCACCCACAATTTCCGATGTAAAAGAATAATAAACTTTTCACACCAAATCCCAAGCGAAGCTGATCCATAATTTATATCCAGCCCGTGAATAACGCAAATTACAGGCTTTTTGGAAAATATTTTTATGAACCATCCAATTATAGAAATATTGCCGTCTCCCAGAAGAACAACATCGTATGAATGTAAGTTAAAAAGTGCTAAGAGAAGGGCGTAAGGGGCAAAAATAGGTAAAAATTTTCGACCGTGTCTATTTGCAATAATTCTTACAATTGCAATCCTAGACAGCCAATGTCCCAGTTCGTAATTCTGATTTTCAATACCTCCGACAACCGGCGGATACGCCCGCGATATAAAAAGAATTTTCATAAAAACTATCTTTTATATTTCTGTTTTCTGATCAAATAAGTTTGATCTTCGATAAGGCGGCGGTTGGTGCGAATCATATCCGCCATAAGGGCAAAGACGAAAAATTGCAACCCGACGACAAACAAGGTGACAGCTACCAGAATGATATTACGGTAGGGGGAGACCTTGAAATCCTGGAAATAAAAGAAAAGAAAATACATAAAAAATCCCAAAGAGGCCGCTATCATAGTCACACCCGGGATGCCGAAGAATTTCATGGGGCGGACGTCGCGGATGGCTTTTAGTATGATGCGGAAACTGTCATTCACATACTTAAAAATACTCTTTACGACTCGTGATTTTCTTTCATCAAAATAAGTGACTTCCACCGGAACCCATTTTATTTTGAGATTTTTTCCGAGGGCGTCGATAATCACTTCCTGGGTGTAGGTGAAATTTCCGGGAAGATTGAGGCGCAGAAGCGTTTCGCGGTTATACGCTCTGAATCCGCAGGTCAGGTCGTTAATTTTCGTGTTCATAAACCGCCCGATAATCATAGCGGCAAACCGGTTGATCCAATATTTAAAATAGGGCATATTTTTGGCCTGGAACTCTCCGAAGCGATCGGCGCTGACCATATCCGCCTCCCCGGCCAGTACCGGTTCAAGAATTTTCGGAATATCTTCAGGATCAAACTGGCCATCCGCGTCAATATTAACCATAAAATCGGCGCCGTTTTTGAGGGCTTTGCCGACGGAGGTGCGAAAAACTATCCCAATGCCGCGATTAACTTGATGGGAGTGCACGAAATCAACTCCGGTCGCTTTGGCGATTTGGACAGTGTTATCTTTGGACCCGTCATCGGTTACATGGATGACTTTTTCGGAAATCATTGTTCCAATGCCGTTTTTGTAAAAATCAGCTTCAAAGCTTTTCTTGATTCTTGCGATAGTTTCTCCAATTTTTTTCTCCTCGTTATAAGCGGGGATATTGACGATTAATTTCATGATTTTCTTTACTAATTACGAATCAAGTACGAATATACTAATAAGAGGGAATTCGTACATTCGTATATTAGTAAGTAATTAGTAATTCGTAAAGGCTATTTCTTCTTAATTATTACTTTCGGGTCAACGCAATTGAAATCGCATTCGGCGTTATTGGTCCCTTCTCTAATAAGATTTTTCCCGCATTCCTTTAAGTGTTCCTCGCACTTTTTTTTGCTTTCAGTGAAATAACTTTGGTTGACTTCATAGCCGAAATAATCCAAAACAAAAACAGCCAGGAAAAAAATGACGATGGCGGAAACCAGAAATTTTACCAAATGAAACATAATATTTTCAAAATAATCGGCTGTTTTTATGATAGCTTACTTTAAATATTGAGTAAAGCGGCAGCTGTGGATGACATAAAACGGATTGGGTTATATAATAATGATATGGAAAAGAAAACAATCACTATCGGCATCAACGCGAGTTTCGCCAGAAAGCCCAATAGCGGCATCGGGCAAGTGACGCTTAATTTTCTGCGAAAATTAAGCGAGTTAAAAGTTAAAAGTGACCCCGTAAAGTTGCTTCGCGACAACGGGGTAAAAAAGTTAAAAGTTATTTTATATTTGGAAGAAGATTTGCCCAAGGGATTCAAGCTGCCAAAAAATCCTGCCTCATCGGCAGGTAAATTTACTAAAAAAATATTCCTGCCGGTTTATAAGCGCGATGATTTGATCCGGAAAATCTGGTGGGAAAAGTTTTCACTGCCAAGACAGATTGAAAAAGATCAATGCGACATTTTTATCAGTTTATATCAATGCCCGACTATTCTCAAAAACATTCCGCATCTGATGCTGGTTCACGACATTATTCCGAAACTTTTCCCTGAATATTTGGACAACGCCAGAAAAGAATTATATTGGCGGCTGACTGAGAGGGCAATCAAAAAGGCGGATAAAATTTTCAGCGTATCGAAACATACTGAAAAAGACCTAGTTAGACACCTCAACATAGCGGCGGATAAAATTTCAACCAATCACATTGACGTTGATGAGATATATAAAAAAACAGTTTTGCCGAAAGAAAGCGCGCGGTTTTTGAAAAAATACAAATTAAAACCGGGGTATCTTCTGGCTGGCGGGGGATATGAGACGCGGAAAAATGTCGAAAGCGTGGTTAGGGCGTATAAGCATCTCCTGAAGCATAATAAAAATTCACACTTCGTCCCCCAATTGCCCTGTTTGGCGATATATGGGAAAATTTTGCCGCCGACGCTTTCTTTGGCGCTGGATATAAACAAATTATTGCGGGAATTGAATTTGACCGAGCATGTGAAACTTCTGGATATGGTGCCGCAAAAAGATATGCCGGCGATATTTTCCAACGCTTCAATGTTCGTTTATCCGTCGCGTTATGAGGGGTTCGGCATGCCGCCGCTGGAAGCGCTGAATGCCGGCGCGCCGGTTATCGTTTCCAAAGTTTCCTCGCTTCCGGAAGTTTGCGGCGACGCGGCGCTCTATTGCCGCGCCGACGATCCAAAAGACATCGCTATGGTAATACGGAATGTTTTGCTGAATAAAGATCTCCGCGAAACCCTCATCCGCCGCGGCCGCGAGCGCGCCAAGAATTTTTCCTGGGAAAAGTTTACGGAGAAGGTGGTGAATAGCATTGAAAATTTAAATTAGAACCCCCTCTTCAATAATCAGAAAAAACTATTTTCTTTCT
>MFSF01000002.1 GCA_001784815.1 Candidatus Moranbacteria bacterium RIFOXYA12_FULL_44_15 | reverse complement strand
TAATTATACCACTAAATGGTTGTTTTTGGTATGGAAAATTCGGCTGGATTTTTAGGGAATTGGCGACAGTCCCGAAACGTCACGACTTGATGGCTCAAGTAAATTCTCGGGAAAGATTAAATAGAGTAAAATTGCCCAAAAATTAAATTCGTTAAGGAAAGAGATTTTTGACTACATCCAATAACAACGCATATCTGGCTACAGGAAAATCACTCAAATATATATTCAGAGGTTGTGATTTTCCCTCCGCCCAAGTTTTCATCCCTTAGTTTTGATGAAGGTTTAGGCGGAGATAATTAAACCAAGCATAGTCTGAAAAGCAAAATTTATCCTGCTAAGTCGGGATGAAAACTTCAGATGATGCGTAAACGTTGAAATTGAGAAAACATTTTTTATTTGTAAACTATTTTTGCGGGGAACTTTTTTAAAAATATTTAATAAACTCATATGCTTACAACCCTAGATTATTCCCTGATTATCCTTTATATTATCATTGTTTTAATTGTTGGCTTATTCTCTAGTAAAAAAGAGACAACAGAGGAATTTTTAATTGCTGGAAGAAAACTCAATTTTCTGAATACTGCCGTCACCCTTTTTGTTAATAAAGTCGGGGCTGGTGTTTTGCTTACCTATTCCGCCTTGGTATATTTATTTGGTGCTGGTGCTATATGGTATTTTATAGGTGCGATTTTTGGATATTTTGTTTTTTATTTTTTCGCCAGAAAAATAAAAACTCTTGCGGATGAAAAAAATTATTACACACTAGCCGATTATTTCTTTGATAAAAAAGGGAGACTTGCTGGTTTTCTGGTGTCACTAGTTGTAGTCATATCCATGTTTGGATGGGTTATTGTAAATTTTACTGGAGGAGCAAAAATAATAACGGAATACTCTGCTGTTAATTTTGAATCGGCGGTGATTATTATGGGGATCGTTGTCTTATCCTACTTAACAATCGGAGGATTTAAGGCCGTTGTTAAAACAGATTTTATTCAGGCATTTGGCTTATTTACAATACTAGGATTAATAATAATATCCCTCATGTCTAATGTTTCCAGCTTTTCCAAAGTTAATGTTGATTTTTTTAGCATCCCCGCTGGTCAAATTATCAATTTCTTTTTAGCTGGACTATTATTTCCATTTGCCTCTGCCGAGCTTTGGCAAAGGGTTTATGCAACAAAGGACGCTGCCAACTTGAAGAAAGGGTTAATAATAGGTTCTTTGCTATATGTTATTGTAGGAATTTTGTTAATGCTCATCGGCTTAATCATAAAAACAAATTTACCAAACTTAACAACGGATGTAGTTTTAGTCGTTGGTTTGAATAAATTATTGCCCATAGGACTGGCGGGCTTGCCGATCGTAGTTTTTTGCTTTGCTGCTATGTCTTCCACGGACACTTATTTGTTTTCTTCAAATGCTTCCTTGGTCCAAGACTTATTATTGAAATTCAACTTTATCAAAAAAGAAAACTTGTTAAAAATAATGAGAATATCCTTTGTTGTATTGACAACGCTTGCCATAGTACTTTCCATAATAATCCAAAACCTTGTCGATACTACTTTTTTCTTTGTCTCATTAATGATGTCATTAGGACTATTAGTTTTAATAATTTGGATATATCCAAAAATTAATAAATATAGCATAAATCTGTCCATCCTGTTTAGTTTGATAGGGGTAATCCTATTGGCAATAACTAAGGGAATCTCTACCTCACTGATTGTATATAGCTTAGGATTATGTTTGGTAGGATTAATTGTTGGAAGTGGGTATAATTTTTTAAAAAAGTTCCTCGCAAAAATACAATGAAAGTAAAATATTTTCTCAACATCGCACAACACGGCATATCCGCAAGGGCTAAAGCCACATTTCGCCACTCTATTTAAAAAATAAAGGTGGTGGCAAAACGTCAGATGATGCCGATACGTTATACGAAATAAATTTTTTATCTAGGTGGTAATCTAAGGCTTTGCGCATTGAGTAGGGACAGAAAATTTATTTTTTTATTTATTTTATAGAGGGGAATAAGGTGTCTTTTTTGCTCCTGGAATCGCAGAAAAAGCTGATTAATTATTATAAATTTATGTATGTCGGAAAAATTACCGAAACTTTATGAAGGCGCTGGAGCTGGAGATTCCGACCGGTAATTTGCCAAGTACTCCCTATAGGCTGATTGTTCGGATTAATCCGGAAAACAAAGTTCCGGAGGAGAACGAAGAAAACAGCCGTATCGTTGCGGTTGTGAAGTAGGAATTTTCTTAGGGGGAGTTGAAAAATGACCAATTGGGCCATTGCGCCGGGAAGCAAGCGTTCAAGATTATTTTGAACATCTCGCTTACCGGCCTTTTTTATTTTCAACCGGCTTCTCCTTTTTTATTTTTATGGTATAATTAAATAAACGCGATGGGATTCTTTTCTAAAATTTTAGGCGCGAGAAATATTTCCAACGACTATCTTTTATCGCTGGATATTGGAACCGAAGTGGTCAAAGCTTTGGTTTTTCGGATTGACGCGGAAGCCGGAGTGGGGATAGTGAAAGGAGTCGGCAGGGCGCGGCAGAGTTTGTCCGATATGCATAGCGGCGCCGTTTCTGATATTTCCGGCGTGATCAAAAACTGCCGGCTGGCTATTGAAAAGGCCAAGGCGATGGCCGGGGCGAAAAAGGCGGAGAAGGCGGTGGTGGGGATAGCGGGAGAGTTGGTTAAAGGAACTACTACCACGGTGCATTATGAAAGGATTAAGCCGGAAATTCGGATCGATCTTCCGGAATTGAAAAATATAATCCAAAAAGTGCAGTGGAAGGCCTTTGACCGGATCCGCCAGCAATTGGCCTGGGAAACGGGACACAGCGAGATAGAAGTGAAGCTTATCAACGCGGCTATTGTGGACGTGCGGATAGACGGATACAAAGTTAACAATCCGGTCGGGTTCCAGGGACGGGATGTTTCCATTTCCATTTTCAACGCGTACGCGCCCTTGGTTCACTTGGGCGCACTGGAAACTATCGCCAAAGAATTGGGGTTGGAACTTCTTAATATCGCCGCGGAACCGTACGCCGTCGCCAGGTCTATGGGCATTGATGATGTTGCTGATTTCAGCGCGGTGTTTATTGACATCGGCGGAGGGACGACGGATATCGCGGTGGTTAGAAACGGAGGACTGGAAGGGACGAAAATGTTCGCGTTGGGAGGAAGAGCTTTCACTAAAAGGCTGGCTCGGGAACTGGGGATAAGTTTTGAAGAGGCGGAAATTTTGAAAATAAAATATTCCGAAGGAAAATTGGGCAAAGACGTTGCCGTGAAAATTGAAGGAATGCTGGCGGATGATTGCGGCGTTTGGCTTTCGGCCGTGGAACTTTCTTTGGCGGAATTTGCCGAAACGGATCTGCTGCCCTACCGGTTTTTTCTATGCGGTGGCGGGTCGGGACTTCCGGGGATAAAGAGATCTCTCTTGGGACAAACATGGAGGAAAAATTTGCCCTTTGCAAAAGACCCGGAAGTCAGCTTCCTCCAGCCGCGGGACGTGACCAACATTATCGATGAAACTAAAAACCTTCGCGATCCCCAGGACATTACTCCGATGGGGCTGGCCAATCTGGCTTTGGATTTCGCGGGAGAGGAGAAAGTAATGGCCGGAATTTTACGAAGAGCGGTGAAAATGATACAGAAATAAATAAATATACAGAGAGACACAGAAGATGACAGAACAACACGGAAAAATTCTGTGTCGTTCTGTGGACTTCTGTGTAATTCTGTGGATAAAATATGCATCAAACATTTTATATCGACATTGATGAAGAGATAACTTCCATTGTCGAGCGATTGAGGAAGTCCCGCGTGGAGGAAATAATTATGGTAGTGCCTAAGCGGGCGCTGCTTATCCAGAGTATAATAAACTTGCGGGTTCTCAAAAAAGAAGCGGAAGCTATCGGTCTTCAGCTTATGATTGTGACGCAAGACAAGCTTGGCAAACTTCTTATTGAAAAAGCCGGGATTTTGGTTCAACAAAAACTCGATGACGTTTCCGACGAGGAGATGCTTCTCGGCGCGGAAGGAGTTGAAACGGGATCAGAATTGAAAAAAAACGTTCCGGAAATTTCCGAAAATATTGAAGATAAAAAAAGAATCAAAAAAAAAATAGAGGGGATAGGGTCTGACAACTATTTTATAGGAGAGCCGGAAGTCTCTGAAATAAGCAGGGAGCCGGAAAGATCTCCTGTTGATAAACTTGAGAATGAACGAGGGCGGGAAAGGATAGTCAACCGGGAGCTGGTATTGGGGACGGGCAATGATATCAAGAGAGCGCCTCGGGCGCCGGAACCAGGAAAAGGCGAAAAAATTTCAGGAGGCGCGCTCAGAAGAGTTATGGCTATGGATGTTTTCGGCGGTGGTGGAGCTCAGCGACCATTAGCGGAAACTCAGATACCCGCGGGAAGAGAGTTTGCTTCTTTGCCGGAAGACAAAAAAATAGAAAGCTTTTTTAGCGGAGCGCAATCACGCAATCACGCGGATTCCGCTGTTGACGGATACCCCGCCCCGTGGGGCGGAGTTTTTGGAAATCCGGAGGGAAAGCCGATGTCGGTCCGGAAAAAAGAAAAAAATATTTTTGGCAGCGAAAAAATTTCCGGCAGCTTCAGGCGCTTCTTTCTGATTTTTGGGATGATTTTTATTTTAGCGCTTCTGGCTGTGGCCGGCTATTTTTTCGTTCCGAAAGCTACGGTGTCCCTGTCAGTCAAGGAGAAGACAAAATCAGTGGATACTATTATAAAAGGCGATCCGGGCTATCCGGAAGTTGATTATGAAAAAGAAACTATTCCTTCAAAGTTGCTGGCAGTCGAACATGAAATTTCAAAGAAATATGGTTCCAGCGGAAAGAGTTCCGTTTCCGGCCAAAAAGCCAGGGGGACGATAACCATCTACAATGAATTCGGCTCAAGTCCGCAGCCTTTGGTTGCCACGACAAGGTTTGTCAGCGAGGACGGAAAAATATTCCGGTTAACGGCTGGAGTGACTGTTCCCGGTACGGCCAAAGTCGGGGAAGAAACAAAACCGGGAGTGATCGAGGCGGAAGTGGCGGCTGACGAGGCGGGGAAAGAATATAATATCAGCGCCGGCAGATTCTCTATTCCCGGGTTCAAGGATAGCGGAGCGGATAAATATTCCAAGTTTTATGCCGTTTCAATAAAAGCCATGTCTGGAGGGGGAGGCGATGGGCAAGAGGCTCGCTCGGTTTCCCAGGCGGATATCGATAACGCCAAAAAAGAGATTCTAGCGGAATTTAATGGAGCATTGAAGCAAAAAATCAAAGAAGACGCCGGACAGGATGCGGTTGTTTTGGATGATGCTTTGTTCATTGAGGAGCCTGTTTATAAAATTTCCAATTCAGCGGGAGAGGTAACCGACAATTTTGAAATTTCAATTCGGTCGAAAGTTCAAGCAATTATTTTCAAGGAAAGCGATTTGAAGAATATAGTTAATCATTTGATTGAAAAAACGGGAGATGGCGAATCTAAGATCAATATAAACTCCATGAAGCTGACATATGGGAAATCCAGCCCCGATTTTAAGGTCGGATCTTTGGACATAAAAGTGGGAGGCGCCGGGGAAATTTCCGCTAACATGAACTTGGATAACTTGAAAAAAAATATTCTTGGCAAAAACAATATTGAATTGGAAGAGCATCTAAGCACCTATCCGGACATTGAAAAAGTTGAAGTGTTGTATTGGCCGACCTTTTTTTCCAGCAGAATCCCGTCTTATGGGAGGCGGGTGGAAGTGGTGCTTGACCCCGTTAGAAATTGATGATAATGTTCGGCTTAGTGTTTGGGGTAAATATTGCTGACGGGGATATTTCTAATGGGGTTGACAAGTAGCAACATCCAAGCTAAAATAGCTCAAGATGTTGAAAAACAAAATAGCCCGGCTTTTTAGAGGAAAGATTTCTCCGGAATTTGGACTTTATTTTTCTCAAGGTTTTGTCTTTGGGAAAATCCTCTTTTTTTGTTGATTTTTTAAAGAAAACAGGTTTCGTATGGCAAATGACAAAGAGCTGGTAAAATTAGAAGGTGAAGTGATAGAAACCTTGCCAAGCACGACTTTCAAGGTTAAGTTAAATAATGGGCATGAAATTCTAGCTCATATTTCCGGCAGGATGAGGGTTAACTATATAAGACTGATTCCGGGCGACAAAGTTTTGGTAGAAATGAGTCCGTATGATTTGACTAAGGGCAGGATAACTAAAAGATTATAAAAACAGTGAAAGTAAGAGCGTCGGTAAAAAAGATTTGCGATAAGTGCAAGACAGTCAAGCGTAAAGGAAAACTTTACGTGATTTGTTCCAATCCGAAGCATAAACAGCGCCAAGGTTAAAAAATAGCAGAAAAAAACACAGAAGTGACAGAACGACACAGAATTTTTTCGTGTTGTTCTGTAAATTATGTGTAATTCAGTGATATGCTACGAATTTCAGGAGTTAATATTCCAGATGACAAAAGAATAGAAATATCTTTGACCTATATTTACGGCATAGGGCAGACGACCGCGTCCAGGCTTTTGGATGATTTGAATATTTCCAAGCTCAAAAGAACAAAGGATTTGACGGAAGAAGAGCAGAATGAAATCAGAAGTTATGTGGAAAAAAAGGTGAAAGTCGAAGGGGAACTCAAGCATATCGTCAGGGATAACGTCAAGCGTTTGAAAGAAATCGGATGTTATCGCGGAGTCCGGCATCAAAGAGGACTTCCAACGAGAGGACAAAGAACCAAGACAAATAACCGGACGATTAGAGGAAATGTTCGAAGAACGATGGGATCAGGAAGAGTCAAGACGGAAAAAACCTAGAATGCGAATGAAGATACGAATGTCAACGAATTTTTACGAATAATTTGTAATCTTCGTTTTCATTTGTAATTTCATTTGCTAATCCAATTATGGCGGAAGATAAAAAAATTAATCCTGAGGAAAAGAAAGAAGCGGCGGGAAAGGCTGAAGTTTTGAAAGTGGAAGAGACGGCAGTGCCGGAAAAGACTGAAGACAAGAAAGATGAAGCGGAGAAAGTCAAAAAAATAAAGAAAGCAAAAAGACAAGTGCTCAAGGGAAAGGCGATGGTTAAATGCACTTACAATAATACCGTTGTCAGTATTACGGATTTAAGCGGCGGGGTTTTGGGATGGGCCACTTCGGGTCTTTTGGGATTCAAAGGCGCCAAAAAGGCTACTCCTTATGCCGCGACCCAGGTAGTAGCGAATGTAAGCGAGAAAGTAAGAAAATACGGAGTGAGAGAGCTGGATGTCTTCGTGAAAGGAGTCGGTTCCGGCCGGGAAGCTTCCATTAGAGCTTTGGCTAACAATGGTTTTGATTTGAATTTAATAAAAGACATAACGCCGATCCCGCATAACGGGTGCCGGCCGAAAAAACCCAGACGCGTATAGAGATAACAGAAGGAACACAGAAGATGACAGAATAACACAGAATTTTTCTGTGTCGTTCTGCAAAGTTCTGTACTATTCTGCGTAAATAATTATGGCGAGAGATATTGACCCAAAATGCAGAAAATGCCGGAGAGCCGGAGAAAAGCTTTTTCTTAAAGGCGACCGTTGCTACACTCCCAAATGCGGAGTGGTTAAGCGCGCTTACGCTCCGGGAGTCCACGGGAAAAAAATGAAGCGCGGCCTTAGCGAGTATGGGATGCAGCTTTCCGTTAAACAAAAAATTAAGCGAATTTATGGCGTTTTGGAGACTCAGTTTCGGAGGCATTTTGATGAAGTGAAAAAGAAAAAGGGAATTACCGGAGATCTTCTCTTGGAAAGATTGGAAATGCGGCTGGACAACGCGGTGTATCGAATCGGCTTTGCCAGTTCCCGTTCTCAAGCCAGGCAATTGGTGAATCATGGTCTTATAAGCGTTGATGGGAAGAAAGTGACTATTCCTTCATACGAAGTCAAGATTGGGCAAAAAATTTCCCAAAATTCCCACAAAAAAGAGAAAAATTATTTTAAAAATATAGCCCAGGCTCTTAAGAATAAGAAGGATTTTCCGGTCTGGATCAGTTTCGACGCGAAGAGTTTGGAGGCGACGATAAATAACCGTCCCGAAAGGGCGCAGATGGGTGTCAACGCCGATCCGCAAATCGTAGTGGAATATTATTCTAGATAACTAAATGCGAATGAAGATACGAATGTCAACGAATTTTTACGAATAATTTGTAATCATTTGTTCCCAATTTGTAATTTCATTTGCCAATATAAAATATGCAATCGATTACACTTCCTCAAAAACCCAAGTTTAAGATGATTGATGAAAAAACGGGTAATTTCGAAATAGAAGGATGTTATCCCGGATACGGGACGACGCTAGGAAACGCGCTGAGAAGAGTACTGCTTTCTTCGCTTTCCGGAGCAGCCATAACGTCAGTGAGTATTAAGGGAGTCAAACATGAATTCTCGACCATTCCTAATGTTTTGGAAGACGTGATTCAAGTAATTTTGAACTTGAAACAAGTCCGGTTCCGGCTTCACAAGGATGAATCGGTGAAAGTTCAACTTAAGATTAAAGGTGAGAAAAAAATTAATGCCGGCATGATTGAATGTTCGTCAGACGTTGAAGTGGTTAACAAAGATGCTCACATCGCCACTATTACCGGCGCCAAGGGAGAAATTGAGATGGAAATGGAAGTGGCGGGAGGAATCGGTTATGTTCCCGTAGAGCAGCAAAACAGAGAGAAGAAAGAAGTCGGCGTGATCGCGATGGACGCGATTTATACTCCCATAAAAAGAGTCAACTACGCTATTTCCAATATGCGCGTGGGAAAAAGGACTGATTTTGAAAAAATAAATTTGGAAATTATGACCGACGGCAGCATAGATCCCGAAGAAGCTTTTTCGAAGGCGGTCGGTATTTTGGTGGATCAGTTTTCCGTTTTGAAAGATGTCCAGGCGGCCGGAAAGGAAAAAGCGCCCAAAAAGGAAGTTGTTGAAGAGGAAGCTGAAAAGAAAGAAGAAGATAAAAAAGCCGAGGTGGATCCGAAGAAAGTTGAAATAACCGAGTTGAAGAGCTTATCTACCAGAACGTTGAATGTTTTGGAGAAAGGCAATATCTCCAAAGTCGGAGATATTCTGAAGTTGACCGAAGAACAGTTGGGCGGATTGGAAGGGATGGGTGCCAAGGGAATCAAGGAAATCAAGAAAGCAATCGGAGATTTCGGTGTTAATTTGAAAAAGACGGAATAGAGCCATGAAGCATCAAAAAAAAGCCCGAAAATTGAGCAGAGACAAGGATCAGAGAAAAGCATTGTTTCGAACAATGCTGGGCAGCTTGATTATGCATGAAAAAATTGAAACCACGGAAGCGAAAGCCAAGGAACTCAAGGGGAAAATTGACAAGATTGTAAACAAGGCCAAAAAAACTAAGGATGAGAAAAGAAAGCTGGCTGTTTCCAGGGATTTACGGACGCTTATCCCCGCCATGGCTGTCAAAAAGATAATCGGGGAATTTTTAGATAAGTTTGAGAAAAGAGGAAGCGGTTACATCAGAATAATAAAGCTGGCTCCCCGCAAAAGCGACGGAGCAAAAAAAGCGGTAATAGAATTCGTTTAGTTACGAAATACGAAATTAACGAAATACGAAAGTACGAAAAAAGTTTGCGTGAAAGTTTTGCAGTTCGCTTATAACGCACGTTCGTAAATGAATTATGGCAAATCAAATTAATAGAAAATATCATTTGTTTGACGCGGAGGACAAATCCCCGGGAAGATTGGCGACGGAAATCGCCACGGTTCTTCGCGGCAAAAACAAGGTTGATTTCGCGCCGCATATTGACGGAGGCGATTTCGCGGTGGTTGTTAATTCCGACAAGTTCCGGATAACCGGCAATAAGATGGAGGGAAAACTTTATCACAGATTCAGCGGATATCCCGGAGGAATAAGCACTAAAACTCTAAAAGACAGAATGGAAAGCGAATCGGAAAAAGTTATCCGTGACGCGGTTTGGGGAATGCTCCCTAAAAACAAGCTTCGGGATAGAATGATCAAGAGATTGCTGGTGTATAAGGATGATAAGCATGAGCATAAAATAGAGATCAATCATTGATTATAAATTATTTTAGCGCTTAATTCTCAAATCCAAAGCTCAAATGTCAAATCAAATCCAAAATCCAAAATCAAAATTTGTCATTTGAATTTTGAGCTTGATTTAAAATTTGGATTTTGAAATTTGAAATTTTATTGAAAAGTTTATGGTTACTGTAAAGAAAGTTGAAGAAAAAGAAGAGACCAAAAAAGAAGCGATTACACCTCGTTACTTTTGCGCTGTCGGCCGGAGAAAAACAGCTGTGGCGCAAGTAAGGATCTATTCCGTTGAAAAAGCTGACAAGGGAATCTTGGTAAATGACAGAAAAATGGACGAATACTTCCCTCTGTTTCGTTTGCGGGACGCGATAAAGTCCCCGATTATCTCCGTCGGTCAGGAAGGAAAATTTGATGTTTCCGTTCACGTGGCGGGAGGCGGAATCAACGCCCAGGCTGAAGCCATTCGATTGGGAATCGCGCGGGCGTTGGTCAAATTCGACGAAACTCTTCGCAAGGCTCTTCGCGACCGGGGATTTTTGACACGGGACGCGAGAGTGGTGGAGCGCAAAAAACCAGGTCTTAGAAAAGCCCGCCGCGCGCCTCAGTGGGCGAAGCGATAGGATGTTTTTTGCTGAGCAATGATTTTTCAGAAGTGGGAGAATATCATATACGATAAAAATTATGACAAAAAAGACAGGCTATAAACCTGTCTTTTTTATGTCGATAATAGATCCTTCGCTTTTTTAACTAATGTTAAAAAAACTCAGGACGAGGACTTTATCCTCGTTTTTTCTTTTTGGAAACGACTTTCTTAATTTCCGCCTTGGTTTTCACTTTCTTGACCTTCTTCACTTTGGCGGTTTTTTGGGCGGCGGCTTTCTCGGCCATTTTCTTGAAACGGTCGACTCTTCCGGTAACATCCAGAAGCTTCTTTTTGCCGGTGTAGAACGGGTGGCAAGCCGAGCAGATTTCCACTTTCATTTCCGATACGGTGGAACCGGCTTCGATCATGTTTCCGCAAGCGCAGGCGATTTTAGCGTCGGAATAATACTTGGGATGAATTTTTTTCTTCATAGGGTTTTTTGTAAGCTTTATTAACCTATCTAACCTATCATACAAAAGGAAAATTGACAAGAGCAAGCGGGGCTGGTATATTGTATTAGTACTAAAACACATACTTTTTGGGCTTTGTCCTGCCTTTTGCTTGTCAAAAGGATCAAAAGCTTGTTTTACGATGACGCGTAAAACTAACAAGAAGTAGCGGTTCGCTGTCTGCTTGCCAATGAGGCAAGGGGAGGCGAAATAATAATTAAGGGAAAACAATGGAAGAAGAAAAGCCGGTAGCGGAAAGCAATTCCGCGAAAAGTTCCGTGACGGCTCACGAGGACTATTTTGCCAATCTTGATTTTTCAAAGTTGGCGGTCAGCATTGAGGATATGTTCAAGAGCGGAGTTCACTTCGGACACAGCAAGTCTCGAAAAAATCCCCGGATGGACGAGTACATTTATGCTGTTAGGAAAAATATCAGCATAATCGATTTGCAAAAAACGGTTGAAAAGCTGAAAGAAGCGATGGCGTTTCTTTCGGAAAAAGCGGCCGCGGGCGAAGAGATTCTTTTCGTGGGAACAAAAAAACAGGCCAAAGATTTGGTGGAAGCGGCAGCCAAGGCTTGCAAGGAGCCTTACGTGAAAGAGAGATGGCTGGGAGGAACATTCACCAATTTCAAGGTTCTTTCGGAGAGAGCCAGGTTCTTGCGCGAAGGTCAGGAAAAAATGGAGAAAGGAGAGTTTGCCAAATACACCAAATTTGAGAAAATGAAGATAGCCCAGGAGTTGGAAAGACTGGAAAAGAAAATGGGGGGGATAAAAGAGATGAGAAAACTTCCCGGCGCGGTTTTTGTGGCTGGCACGATTGAAGACGCTTTGGCCATAAAGGAAGCCGAGATCAAGGGAGTGCCAGTGGTCGCTTTGGTGGATTCCAATGCTGATCTTAGAGGCGTGGATTATCCGATTCCGTCCAACGATGACGCTGTATCTTCTTTGAAAATAATGCTATCCTATATCGTAAAAGCCGTGTTGGAAGGGAAGAGCAAAATGAAAATAGTTGCGGATAAAAAAACGAATGATAGCGAATTGAAAGATAAACAACAATAATAATATGTTAGAGAAGATAAAAAAAATAAGGGAACAAACCGGCGCGGGCATCATGGAGGTAAAGAAAGCGCTGGAGGAGGCCGCGGGCGATGAAGCCAAGGCTGTTGAAATTTTAAGAAAGAAAGGCAAAGAAAAAGCCATGAAGAAGTCTGAAAGGACTGCCGGTGAAGGAGTAGTGGCGGCGTATATCCATTCCAACGAAAGAGTGGGGGCGATGGTAAAACTTCTTTGCGAAACGGATTTTGTGGCCAGAAACGAAGAGTTCAAATCATTGGCGCGGGATATCGCCATGCACATTACCGCCATGAACCCGAAATATCTCAAGCCGGAAGACGTTCCTTTGGAAGAGTTGGAAAAAGAGAAAGAAATCTGGATGGCTCAAGTGTCTCAGGAAGGGGAAAAGCCGAAAGAAATTATGGAAAAAATCATGGAAGGAAAGGAGAAAAAATACCGGGCGGAAATTTCCCTTATGACACAGTCTTATGTAAAAAACCCCGACCAGACGATTGCCGATTTAATCGCCGAGAAAGTCGCTAAAATCGGAGAGAACATCCAAATCGGCGGATTTTCGAGAATGGAACTGTAAAATAAACTCGCGAAAGCCGAGCGAATGTTAGCTACTTTAGCGATTAGTTATTTATGAAAGTTTTAGTCAGGTTGTATTCCTGGGAAGATCCGGGAATTTATTCCAGTAATTTGGAAGTCAGCAAAGGGGATAAGGTGGTTGCGGTTACGCCGTACGCCAGTGAATTGGGAGTGGTGGAAGAAACCAAAGTTTCTTCAAAAAATGATATAGCCGGAGAAATTTTGAGAGTGGCTACGACCAAAGACAAGGAAACGTTTTTTGAAAATGAAAAACGTAAAGAGGAATTGATCGAGAAATGCAAGGAAACTGTCAAGAAATATAATCTTGAAATGAAAGTGGTGGATGCCAGGATCAGTCTTGATGATAAACAAGTAATTTTCACGTTCACGGCCGACGGGCGAATTGATTTTCGAGAGTTAGTGAAAGATCTTTCCCGGGATTTAAAAAAAGCGGTTCGTATGCAGCAAATCGGTTCGCGGGACGAGGCCAGGAAGTTGGGCGGCTACGGAGTGTGCGGAAGGTCGCTTTGCTGTAGCAACTTCAGCGGAAGCCTCCAAAGCATCACTACCGATATGGCGAGGATTCAGCAAATCGCTCATCGCGGCACCGATAGGATATCGGGGCTGTGCGGAAGATTGATGTGTTGTTTGGCCTATGAAGCCGAGCAGTACAAGCAAATGATGGCAGGCATGCCGGAAATATACAGTGTGATTGAAACTCGGGAAGGCAGAGGGACAGTGGTGGAAGTCAACGCGGTTAGCCAGGCGATAAAAATCAAGACGGAAAAGGGAGAATACATAACCATAAAAAAAGAGGATATTAGATAATAAGCTATGTCGTATTCATTGATACCGCCGATTTTAGTGGTTCTCAGTCTTGTCGGGATAATTCTGTTTTTGATAAAAAAAGCTCCGGATGTGGCGCGGATAGCTGAGAGAACGGAAAAGTTCGAAAATGAAACGTCCCGCCGATCAGTCGGAGGAGGCACTTCTTTTATAGGCCGGATCGGACTTAAGCGGGGAATGCTGGCTGTCTTGGAAAAGATAATTGGAAAATTGCGGTCTGGGTTTGTGCGATTGGGAAATGTTTTTTTCGCCTGGAATGAAGTATTAAAAAAGAAGAGAAGCAAAGAAATCGCGAAGGAGACGGTCGGGGATGACGGAAATGGTCGGGAGAATAATCTTCTGAAAAAAGTCAGAAATTACGACTCAAAAAGGGAAGACGCCGAGATGAAGGGTAAAAACAACCATTTGGAAATAGATTTGGAAAGGCGAGCTGTACGACCGATAATCAGTGAAGAAGCCGCCAGACCGAAAGCGGAGATGAAGGGTCAATTGGAAAAAATTCTCATTGAGAGGATCGCGGCCAATCCAAAGGATGTGGAGGCTTACGAGCGGCTGGGGGAATATTATTTTGAGATTGGCAACTACGACCACTCCAAAGAATGCTACAAGCAAGTGATGAAACTTTCTCCCGGAAATATCGGCGCGAGAAGCCGGATGCGGAAGCTAGAAAGGATGCTGGGAGAATAGCCTTGTGGCGCCGAAGTAGCTCAATTGGCAGACCTGCCCGCCATCGCCTACGCCTGAGTAGCTCAGCTGGTTAGAGCAACTGTTTTGTAAACAGTAGGCCGTCGGTTCGAATCCGACCTCAGGCTCAGACGTTGGCAGGCGGGTAAACAGTAGGTCGTCGGTTCAAATCCGACAGGCGGCTCAAGAAAAATTGTTATGAAAAAATGGGTCGGTGGCAGAGTGGTCAATTGCATCAGACTGTAAATCTGACGCCGCAAGGCTACGCAGGTTCAAATCCTGCCCGGCCCACTATATAAAAGTTGGAAAGTTTATAAAGTTGTCAAGTTCATGAAGTCATTGATTTTATAACTTTTTACTTTATAAACTTTATAAACTTTTTTAATTGACAATTTGCCGTTGTAGCTCAGTCGGTAGAGCAATTCCATGGTAAGGAATAGGTCCGCAGTTCGATTCTGCGCAACGGCTCTAAGATATAAAACAGAAAAATACAGAAAATAACAGAAGGACACGGAAAATTTATGTATCGTTCTGTCTGCTTCTGTGTAATTCTGTGAAAAAATATGGCTCGAGAAAATTTAGTCAAAATGAAGTGTGAAGTTTGCAAGACAGTCAATTATTTCACGCAAAGGAACAAGAAAAAAATCAAGGAGAAGCTGGAAATGAAAAAGCATTGCAAGAAATGCAAAAAGCACACCAACCACAAGGAAGCAAAATAGTTCTGGGAATATCGCCCTCTAAGTTTTTTGAGGTGGGCGTGCCTGCGGCATTTGCCAATGATATATGAAGTAAGTGCTTTCGGCGATTGATTAAGCGATCGACTAAGATTAAATCAGATAATTTCATTAGCAAATGCGGCAGGCGGGATTCGTATAGTGGCTATTACACCGGTCTCCAAAACCGGTTACGCAGGTTCAATTCCTGCATCCCGTGCGGTTTAAAACAAGGCTGAAAAAAGCCTTGTTTTTAGTGGGGGTGAATTTATCTTTGGACAAAATTTGCGAATGCTGTTTCTTGCTGAACCAGGATTTTTCTGATAATCTGATTTCAAAAGTGGGGCATCGGTTTTTCGGGGACAGCAAAATTTGTACCTTAACTTTGGTTCGCATGGCGCAAAAGGAAGAGGAGGCAAATATGCGAAACATATACGACAAGATAGTTGGTTTTCGCGCTGAACTTGTAGAGAGATGCCAAAGGGCGAAAAGAAGCCAAAAGACTTTGGTGCTAACTACGGGAGTCTGGGATTTGCTCCACGAGGGGCATCTCGTTTACCTCACCGAAGCAAGAATGTTGGGAGACTTTCTCGCGGTGGGAGTAAACAGCGACGCGCATGTAAAAACCATAAAGGGCAGCGGTCGTCCGATTATCAACGAAAGACAGCGGGCGTTTATGGTTGCCGGGTTTGAGTGCGTTGACTTAGTTTACACCTTCGACGATCGTCTCGATATAGTAAAGGCGGTTGAACCCAGCGTCTTTGTCATGAGTGAAACTTCTCATGCCAATCCCAACGAGGGCGAGCGCCTGGTTCAACAACAGGTCGTCAAGGAGAAAGGGGGGCGGGTTGTTATTTTTGGCCCGCAAAGGCAGTGTAGCACGACGGAAATAATCCGTCGGATAAGATGTCTTTGAGGGTCGCCCCGTGTGAAACAAAAACATTCACGCGGGGCAAATTATTAAAAAATCCATATGAGAATAAAAGTTTTGGAAACTGGTCGGTCCGAATATAGAAAAAAGGCGGTTCGTTCGAAGGAGTGCCCTTTTTGCAATCCTTCAAATTTGAAATCTCAAGAATGCAAGTCGCTTAGCGGAAAAGAATGGGCGGTCATTATCAATAAGTATCCTTACATGGACGGGAATTTGATGATTATTTCCAGGCGGCATGTCGAACATGTTTCAAGTTTAAATTCCGCGGAAAAAGGAGAATTCTTTGAAATATTGAACGGGGTGATTGAGAAGTTAGGAAAGTTGTTTACGACCAATGATTTTAACGTTGGGCTAAATCTGGGGAAAAACGCCGGGGCTTCAGTCAAGCATCTTCATTGGCAAGTTATTCCCAGAAAAAACAAAATTTTAAATTCGGCGAACATATTCGCGGATCTTTTTGTCATAACAATGCCTCCCGATAAATTAAGAAAAATTATAGACAAAAAATAATAAACAACCAGGGGGTGCGGTTTGAGTTGTATTCATAGCATTTTTAGCTATTGGTAATCTATGGTATATTTAAGAAGCATAAAACTAGGAGATAATCAATATGGAAAATAATAGAGTATCTCTAGGGGAAAAATTTAAGGATTCAATTCAAAATATTCGCGGACTGATAAAAGGGGCGATCAGTTTGGATAAAAATATATCCAGGAGAATTATTGCTAAAATAAAGGTTCAGTGTATTACAAGTAAAAAAATATGGAAACAGTGATGAAAGCCGACATTTTCTTTTTTATCTCTTCTATCGCTTCAGTCGTGCTGACAGTTTTGCTCTCTATAGTTCTTTATTATTTCATCAAAGCGGGCAGAAATCTGTATGATATCTCAGAAAAGTTGCAGGATCATTTCAAAGAGTCGGAGGAGTTTGTTTTTGACCTTAAAGAAAGGATTGAGGAAAATTTTATTTTCCGAATGTTCTTTCCTCGAGTGCGAAAGAAGAAGCGTTCTGCGGAAAAAGTTTCGGAATCGAAATAAAAATATAAAAAGTAATTAATTTTTAATATAAAAGCTATGCGAAAAATGAATAAATCAAACGTTATTAAGTTAGCGGTGGCAGGAGCGAGTCTCGCCGGGCTTGCGGCAACAGCCTATTTTTTCTTCGGACCAAAAGGCAAGAAACACAGGCAGCATGCCAAGGCGTGGGCTATCAAGATGAAAGGAGATGTTATAGAGAAACTGGAAGCGGCGCGTGAAATAACGGAGCCAGTCTATCGAGAAATCATTGACACCGTGGCCAGGGAGTATGAAAAAGGGAAAAAAGCCAGTCGACCAGAAATCGAAGCGTTAGCTCGCGATCTCAAAAAACATTGGGAGTCCATGAGCAAGCTGGCCATAGCCGCTAAAAAGGAGGCAGCCAAGGATGTTTCCAAAGTGGCGAAAGTTGCCAAGTCTGTTCTGAAAGAAAAAGCGAGTTGAAAGAAATATAAAGCCAAGCCGAAAGAGTTATTTAAAAAAATTATCAAGCAGCCGGTTCATCGCGACCGGCTGCTTTTATTTTCTTTGCAGTTTTATTGCTGCTGGAATGTTTCCAGTGGGTAAGTTTTTCCCTTTATCCAATCAATTAATACTGCTTTTGTTCTTGTTGAGCTGTTTTTATTTCCTGAATTTTATGCTACAATGGAGCCAAGGAGGGAAGAGTCGGTTTTTTTGACGTCTATGCGTAAAACGGAAATGATGGAAATAAAAATGGGGAAAAGGGGTTTGTTTTTGAGTTTGGAAAACGTGCCAACTTATTGTATAAAAATTTCAATAATGTTGATTCGCATGTCCGGCATTCTCATGCATCCCTGCCTGCCGGCAGGCAGGGGTTCACGACGCGATAGCGAAGTGAATAACTATCTTTAGCGTTTTCCAAAGCCGTCCATTGGACGGTTTTTTTGTCGGGCGGGAAAGCTTTTTGCTAAAAAGTTTATTTTGCCGTAAGATTATGTGGTAGAAAGTAGATGTTAAGTAATGTCGTCTTTTATCCTATGAAACAACAAATATACATACATTTTCTCGAAACAGAAAGCAGGCTCGATTCCAAACTGAAAGAGACTCTGGAAGAGACAATCAAAGTGCATGCCGCGAACGCTTGCAGTCTTTTGGGAATTGCTTATGTTAATATAACTGTTTACCCTAATCCGAATTTTGTGGTTCCGGAAACCGGCGAGGGCGGTTATGCGGCGTCCGGAGATTGGTTTCAGATATATATTGACTCAACCAGACCGGAAAAAGAGCTGGTGAAAATAGTTAATGAGAATATACCTCTTACCACTTATCATGAGCTTAATCATGTAGCCCGATGGAATAACACTGGATACGGTTCAACTTTGCCGGAGGCAATTATCAGCGAAGGTTTGGCTTCGGTTTTTGCCGCAGAAAATTGGGACAAAGCAAATTCGCCGTGGGTCAAATATTCTCAAGAAGAAATTGATGAATTATTAAAAATTTATAAAAATCGGGATAAGAATTTGGATAGTGCGTATAGTCATGACGATTGGTTTTATGGAACGGGAGATTTGCCGAGGTGGATCGGGTATAAACTGGGTTTTCAGATAGTTAAATTAGTCCGTCAAAATAATCCGGAGATTGGTTGGGATAAATTGATAAATACGACTGCGGAGGAAATTATTAAGTTGTCAAATATCACGCTTTAATGTTGGAAAATTTTGAAGTTGAATAGCGTTTTCAAAAGCCGTCCATTGGACGGTTTTTTTGTTTATTGATTTTGATTTGACTGAGTTGCAATTTTATTGTATTGTTCTTTGATATGGTTTCTTGCCATAGAGTTATTTAAAAATCAGTTCAAAAGCTTAAGAAAGGAGTGTTTCGCTATGCATACCAATCAACAGCTTAAGTTTGAAGTGCCTTTTAATGGGGATGATAATCTTGTTTCTGCCTATGCCGATTTCAAGGAAAGAATCGTAATGGTGTATGGTCGAGCAGAAGATGGCTATCCTCAGGGCAGAAAAACCGACAAGAGCAAGCCCATCACTCTCGAAAATATTTTTAAACAAGCCGAGACTGTAAAGAAATGGGGAGTAAAATTCAACTATTTGATTAACGGAACCTCTTTCAGCAATCGGGAATTCAGTAAAGAATACAGAAGGAGCTTTGTGAGTTTTGTAAAAAACTTGGCGAGTCATGGTGTAAACATCGTGACCATTGGAAACCTTCATCTTTTGGAGATAATTTCCAACGAAGTGCCGGAAATAGAAATTTTTGCTTCGGTGCTTCTAGAGGTGGACTGTCTTGCTCGGCTAAAAGCCGTATCAAGACTCGGGCCTAAGTACGTGTGTCTTTCAAAGACACTTTTGAAGAATTTCAGAGCTCTTGAAAACATCGGCAAATTCTGCGTGGCTAAAATAGAGCCTATACTTTTGTCCAACGATCCATGCTTACACCATTGTGTTTTTACACACTATCACAATGACATTTTAAGTCATCTGACGGGAGAAGGCGCTTACTGTGACAGCTATTGCAGATTGCATTGTACCAAGGCGTTTATTGGCGATCGCAGAAATCTTGTCAGCGCTTCGTTTATACGTCCAGAAGATCTGCGGGTCTACTTCAATTTGGGCTACCGTATATTCAAGCTTTGTGATCGCAAACATAGCACTGAGTGGATAATGCGCGCTTTGCGAGCATACTCCGAAGGGTATTACAATGGAAATCTGGCAGATATTATGGCTCCTTGGAACAGGCATTCCAAATCGTACAGTTTTCCCACAGAGTTATCCCTGGAAGATTTTGTTGAAAAGGGGATGGACAGTTGTCGTGACCATTTGAGATTTACTCCGTACATAGAGAACAGAAAGTTAGATGGATATTTGGAGCATTGGAGGGGTAATAAACAAAGTGGTTGCAGAGATGAGGATTGCGATTCGTGTGGTTATTGCGCCAAGCTTGCGGCAATAGCGACGGAAGCGGAGCCTCTTAGAAAGCGAATTATAGCGCAAAATATCGAAAAGGCATTAAAATTCTCAATGTCTCTTGATGATTTGAAGCGGGAGGATGAAAATGACAGGAGAGAAAGAGATACTCTGGGAGAAGATTTCCAATCTAAGGTTTAAATTTATCTTGGATAAAATCAGGAAATCTAGGCAGCTTTTTTCTTTAGGAGTTGGATTTTGTAATCAACCCCTTCAGATCAATGTTCAATATGATAACGCTGGATTTGATCAGCTCTTGGAGGAGAAATTTAAACTTTCCAAGGCTCATAATGATGTCCCCTGTCTTACCTTTGTGAAAAATACAGCGTCTACCGGATTGACACTGCCATACTACCAGTATGGCTATATCTCCGAAGATAAACGAAATGCAATAGCGTTTGCTTCATCTTTCGGGGTGTTTAAGTCTGTAATAAGCGGTTTCGCGAGTTTTTGTTTAGATGATACCGGTTACGTGCCAGTGCACGGAAGTGTTCTTGCGGCTAACTCCAGGGGTATCATTCTGACTGGAGGAACTTCGGCTGGAAAAACAACTGTCTTGCTTAATCTCGTTGAGTTGTTGTTGAAAAGTAATTCGGACGTGAAAATACTTACCGATGATTGGGCAGTTGTTTCAAAGCAAAGTCACGGGTATGTTGCGCAAACATTTGATCCATCCATCTCATTAAAGGAGAAGGACGTTGTTGAAAATCCTCATTTACGTTTTTTTTGTCATGATGATCTGGTTGAAAGTATCCGTAGGAAGGTTAAGGTTAGTATTCGACCGGAAAATCTTTATGACATGTCAATTGGCGCCGGAAGCATCAGAATAGACGCGGTAGTTTTACTGAAACCAGAAATTGGCCCAGGCAAACTACAATACATCGATAAAGAGGAGTTCATCACTGAAGTGATTAATGCAGCTTACCACTATCCGTATATATCCGATGAGCAGATTGAGCGACATAGGAAGTTTTGGAAAGGAGTCGTCTCTGAATTAAATTTTTTTTCCTTTGCGACCAGACCCAATTCGGGTAAATTTCAGAACATAGATGATATAAGGAGGATGTTGTGAAGGAGATTACTTTCTCATTGCGAGAGTTTTGTGAGATTAAGGCGCTCAAGACGATCATGGAATACTTCTCTGTCACGGGGCATATGATTTATTGGAAATTACTGAATCTTTCGGTTAACACCGACTTCAATTTTTGCAGTATCGAACAGGCTTTTTGGAATCACGGAAACGTCTCGATACTTCAAGTTGATGATCCTCAAGAGCTTTCCAATATGAAAATCTACGGGTTCAAAACCGATATGACCCATCAACTGGATGTGCATATCCATGCGTTCATCTCTTGTGCTGAAATTGCAGCATGCAGGTTGTACAAAAGATCCAAAGCCAAACCTTGCATTGAGTTGCCTAGGATTGTTCTAGGGAATGTGAAAGTTAAATCCCCAGTGGAGGAGTCTCAGACTGAGATCTTCGAGAGATTAGCTCAGCTACCATATCAGGTGATTATTGTGCCAAGGCACCCCCTAACAGAAGAAGATGAAAAATTGGTTAAAATGCCGGGAGATATCCAGTTCAGGAATACGATGGGAGAATTGGAATACTTACAGGCGTCTGCCAATTTAACCATTATGGGCAGAATCTTTTCGGCTGACGGGCTGAAACCGGACGACGACCATAATCCCTTGGAGGCTACTATAAATTCCAATACCATATGTGGAATTATCAAGGAAATTCCTGATGCATACAAGTGGCTTTATGAGGAATCGGAGCTTGTACATCAGTGCCGGAGCTATGACGAAGTTTTTTCCAAAATTGACGACTTGCTCTTTGATTCGAATCTTCCAAGGAAGCTGGAGGCTAGAGATAAATGGATATTGGGCAATCGTCAGGAGTATTTTAAAAAGCTCGAGAGAATTCTGGAGCTTTAGCCTTCAGTTGATACCAACCCAAAGCAAGACGCCACGGTCGCGAAACACGGCCGGGCGTTTTTTTTATTTTAATTTAAAGATATAATTTCCAAATCATCCGGAACGAATATATTCCCTGAAAAATATTGTTTTGCTTCCTCCGTGTACAGTTTTTTTCTTTGTCCAAAAGTTTTTTTATCTTCGCTGTGAAATAAAATTAAATTTTTCGCTTGTAACGCAGTCGCGTTGTTGGCAGCGTCTTTGACTGTAGCATGATTAATTTCGTGAGG
>MFSF01000001.1 GCA_001784815.1 Candidatus Moranbacteria bacterium RIFOXYA12_FULL_44_15 | reverse complement strand
AGACAAAAAGATGGCGAAGATACGCCCGGGGATAATTCCGGCAAAGGGCGCAATCGCAATTCGGATCCACCGGCGAAAAATCCTCCCTGAACTTTTCATTATTAATATTGATCGTTTCGTAAAAAGACTTATCCTTCACTTTTAACTTTTCACTTTTAACTTTTAACTCGCCTTTTCGTAGAAAAAGTCTCCCGTGTCTTCCCTCCCTCGTCGGAATGACGCAATCGAACATATCCCAGCCGCAATTCACAAATCTCACGATATCCTCCGGCGTTCCGACTCCCAGGGCGAACCGCAAAGAATTTTCCGGAATAAAGCCGGCGGTTTGGCGCACCATATCTTCCAAAAAGTTTCCCTCTTGGTCAATATGCCGCGCTCCGAATCCATAACCGTCAAATCCAATGTTGACCAGTTCCTTGGCGCACATTTCCCGCAAATCAAAATGCACTCCTCCCTGGATCACTCCGAAGATAAGCGGACGGTCCTTTTCCCCGATTTTCCTTTTCTTGATTTGCCGCGCGTACTCGTCCTTGCATCTTTTCGCCCAAGAAATGGTTCGCCTGACCGCTTCTTCTATTTTTTCTTTCTCATAGGAATGCGGCGGCACGTCATCCAGCACCACCATCATATCCACGCCTAGATCGAATTGAATTTGGATCGATTTTTCCGGAGTTATGAAATGGCGCGAACCGTTGACTGGCGACCGAAAAGTGGCTCCTTCGTCGGTAATTTTTCCCAGCTTGGAATTCTTATGAATCAAGGAAAAAATCTGATAGCCGCCCGAGTCGGAAAGCAAAGGACGCTCCCAATTCATAAACTTGTGTATTCCATCGGCTTTTTTGACCAACTCCATTCCCGGTTCAAGATACAAATGATACGTATTGACCACCATCGGATCGGCACCGATTTTTTCAAGATCAGCCTTGCCCAAAGACTTCACAAACCCCCGCGTCGCATCCGGCATGAAAAACGGAGTATTGATTACTCCGTGTTTGGTTCCAATTTTCCCAATCCTTCGATTGTCTTTTTGCGAAATTATTTCAAACATAAGTTTTTCACTCCGCTATCGCGTCGTGAACCCCGATTACGAATCGGGGACATACGAATCAACATCTTGAAACTCCGTTTCCTCGCCAGAATCTCTCGGAGAGGACTCCGGTACGCCGCGTTTGTCGGAGTCCCTTTCAGAAAACTCCGCCAGTGAAAAAATAACTTTCACGTCCGAGTTAATTTTTCGATAAAATAGCAAGGCGACTTACTCATTCCATTACTTTATAATTCGAACCGAGGCTGGCGTCTTCCCTGAGTTCGGTAGTCTTGCCTTCGAACACGACGGACAAATCCGCCCCGGTGAAAGAATCTTTGGCAGAAAAAGTCGAAGAATTCAAAAGCGGCATTTCCCTTCCGACCTGCTCGACAGACGGTTTCACTTTCACCTGAAAACTGACTTCCTTGGGAGAAGACAAAATTCCCGTTCCCGCGCCGATGTTGCCGATTTCCCAGCTGATGGAATTATTCCTCTCATTATAACTAACCTTGGCGTCTTCGGGAAAAATCTTGCCGGTCATTGTGACGCCCGTCGGTAGAACTGATTCCACTCTGGCGGAAGTCACGTCGTTGGAAACATTGCGGGCAATCCAGTGAATCGCGTAGGTGGTTTCCTGCCCGACTTTCGGCGGGATGGCGCCCGAATTGGAAATATTGGGATCGGTGTGATAGCCCTTGACGTCCAGCACCAATTTGGAATTGAGTTTCATATCCATCTTGTTGCCGGCAATAATCTTATTCATTGAAATCGGCGTTGGGATATCCGGACTGTCAATTTTGGATATACTTGAAATCACGAAATTTTTGTCATTGGCGCTGGCAATCGGAATAACGTTTTTCACCTTAATGGAAAATCTGATCATTCCGCCCTTTCCCGGTTCCAAGTTCTTAAGTTCCGGGTGATCCGACGCTTTCCAAGTTATCGTTTTCTTTTCCGCGTCGTAATATCCGCCCGTCGAATCCAACTCAGAATAGTCCAGAACCGGACTGTCCAAAGTTTCCGTGACAATCACGTTCTTAAGACCGATCGTCCCTTCATTTTTATAACTAATCTCAAAGTTAAGACCCTCTCCCGCGTTGACATTCAAACTTCGAGCGCCGTTGACTATTTGTGAAATAATCAATGGAGAAGAGACAATTTTTGTCGAAACATTTTCTCCGCCATACGCCACAAACGCGCCGCTTTCAAATGTTCCCACGGAAGCCTCCATCACTCTGATTTCGTCGCGATTACCCTCCAGTTTTCCGCTGATTTCAACCTTCCCGGATCCTCCGGCGGAAACACGCCCGATATACCAAATATTGTCGCCCTCGAAAACTCTGGGAACGGAAGATGAAAAAGAAAAACCTGCCGGATAAACCGCCCTGATTCGGATGCCTTCCAAATCCTCCGGCCCCGTGTTTTTGTAACTTATCAAATAATTAATCTCGTCTCCGCTGGACACATTCTGCGGCGCCATCGCTTCGATTTCCAAAGGAGTCGAATCGACGTTTATCCCCAATTGATTTTGAGAAACATACTGAGTGCTGAATCCCGAAGGAGTAAAAATCATCTCCGCCTTGAGATAGACCAGCGCTCCTTTGGAGCTGTAGATCCGGCCGTTAAAAATCGCTTTCCCCTGGCCGCGCCCCGCGATATTCCCCAAGTCGAAAGTTCCCGATGTCAAACTTTCCGGCTTGAAATTGGGATTTTCTTCCGGCTTGAAACTTTCCGGATAAGTGATTTTGAGTACCGCGTTTTCCAAACCGGCGTGATTATTGTTGTCATATCTGATTTCGTAGGTTAACAGCTTGCCGCTTTGGGCTTTGTCCGGTCCGGCAATTTCCAATTTCATCCGCTCCTCGCTGAATGACCAGTATTTCAAAAAATAGAACCCCAAAGCCAAAAGAATTATCCCCAGCACTCCCGCCAGCGCGATCGCTCCCTTTCCGATAGCTTTTTTTTGCTCCGCGTCAAACCCGGTCTGTTTTTCCGCCCAGGCATCTCCCTCCGCCAAGTTATTTTCCGGCCTGGCCGACTCCGCGCGCGGGTTATACTCGCTCGTGCCGTGGGCGGACAGATTCGCATCCTCGTCCTTCTTATATAATTTGTTTTTTATATCATAAAGAGACATAGGTTTGGTTCGGTTTTTATTTTTACGTCTTAATGATACTGTATTTTTACGGCTTTATCAAATACAATTTTGCCGATAAAAAATCCAAAATCCAAAGCACCAAATTTCAAACAAATTCCAATACTCAAAATTACAAATTCAAAACGTTTTGAATTTATTCTGAATCTGATTTTTTTGTATTTTGGATTTTGGATTTATTTGTGATTTGTGATTTTGAATTTTGAATTTAATTCACTATCCACTTCACCTGCTCGCTGATGATCAGCTGGGCGTTTTTGATGTCATTAGAAGGCACTTTCAATTTCCCCAAGTTTTCCATTTTGTTGGCAAGAATTATCCGAACCATTTTCACGCACCCGTCGCTGACGCGCGTCTCGCCCTTGCCGGAAAAACATTCCGGGCAGACCACCCCGCCCAAGGGGGCGCTGAAATAGTTTCGGCCGGGAATAATTTTGTTCCGGCACCCGACACAAGCGTCAAAACTCATCCGGTAGCCCGAAAAATCAAGCAATTTAAAAATCAGTCCGGCCGTCAGAATATCTTTTTTTTCTTCGTCTCCTTCGCCGGCCGCCTTATTCATCATTTTTAAATAGCCTGAAAGCAAAACATATATCCGCTCGTCTTTTTCTTGGTCGGTGATAAGTTTTTCCAAAATTCCGATTGCCCGAAAAGCGCTCTCCAAAAAAGAAAAGTTTGATTTCAAAGAGGGAAAGCAATTGGTCGCGATCGCTCCCGTGATATTGCCCCGACCGCGATTTTTGGAAATGAAAATTTCGCTCTCAGTCAAAGACTCCAAGCTTCCCGCCAGGCGCGCCGCCGGCTTTCTCGTTCCCTTGCCCACCGCCCAGATCTTCCCGGCTTCCAGGGTATAGATAATATACATCCGGTCCGTTTCACCCAAATCCCTTTTGCCCAAAATTATGCCATTGTATTTATATTCCATAAAACAATTCTATCCGATTTTGGAAGAAATAAAAAGAAGAGGATTAGGCTCAATCCTCTTTCTTGAAGTTTTAATATCCTGTCTTCCATCCACAAGTGCTAACCGCACCTCAATTTCAAGAGGCCCAGCACCTTAATCAGAAAACTTTCCATATCCAAGGGCTTGTCTAAAACGATATTGGCGCCTGACGAGAGAGCTACCTCTCTCAATGTTCTACCTCCCGGTAAAACGTCCTCCGCATCTCCGGACATGAAAATTATGGGGATAGCTCCGATATCACCCTCCAAAGAACGAACCAATTGAATGAGATCAAGTCCTATCATGACCGGCATTTTGTTATCAGTTATTAGAAGCTCAAAGGGATTAGCCTCTAAACACGCCAGTGCCTCGGCGCCGTTTTTCGCCAGCGCCACATCGACACCCAAGTAATCTAGTGCCCGTCCCAGCATCTCCCTTATGCTCTCTTCATCATCCACCACTAAAACCTTCTTTTTTTTCATCTCAATATTCTCCTATGACTATAACCAAAGAACTACTATAAAAAAACTTCCCCAGCCGTCTGCCAATTACCCTAGCAAAAATACAACTTTTCGGCAAGCATATTCCAAAAGGCATAAAAAATTCGCCGCGGCATGAAACACGCCGCGGCGATATGACACAAAAGATCTCAATGATGGCCGTTGCCTCCATGACCATTATTGTTGCTGTCTTTCACCCTGAATACTCGGGAAGAGCTCTTAGTTGACATTATCTTCCCGCAATTCGAGTACCATTTTCTCAAGACATATGACGGCGCACCATTGTCCCCCGGACCAACTCTTTTGAGGAACGCCTTCACCCGGGGATTTCCACAGTCTTTGCCAACTTCCCGAGCCAAAACAGACTGCAGTTTTGGCAAAGCCTTGCATTTAGCCTGTCCCCCTCCGCAGGCCATAAACCGAATTTCTCCGGGAGAAATTCCGGTTATTTCAAAAAAGGATCCAAGGATTTGACCTGTGAAAACCGGTTCTTCTTGGAATCCTCTGGAACTGTCTTCTTCTCGCTTTCGCCATCCTAAACCTCCTATGTTGTTAAAGAAACAACCCAAAAAAACGGCCTCCTATTAGCAAGCCTATCAAGAAAAATAAACTTTAGTCAAGCGAAGGATTATTTTTCTTACTACTTTATCAATCTCTTTTTCCTCAAGTTATTCCTCCGCCACCAAGCGCCCAGCGACAAAGCGAGAACGCCCGCGGCGGCTCCGTACGGCCAAGCGCGATTTGAAGATTGAACCGGCTTTTCTTCGGGTGCTTCCGTCTCCGCGCCTTCCACTGTTTGTTCATTTCCATTGCTTTCCGTCCCTTGCTCCGTCTGAGACTCCTGTCCGCCTTGCGTTTGTTCCGGCGGAGTTTGTTCGCCCAAAACCGTTCCGGCCGGCAAACTTTCCGTTCCTTCGTCAGTTACAATCGTCTCTCCGCCATCTTCCGAAATTTTGACGGAAATTATTTTCACGTTGCTCTTATTGCCAGACTCGTCCTGAGTGACAAATTTGTAATAATATTTTTCTCCGCGCGAAACATTGTCATCCGTATAACTCTCGTCATCCCGATCGTTTCTGGCAATGCGCGAATCGCTGCCGACTTTGAAGTTCCGATTGTCCCCGCGATAAACATAGACTTTGTCGATGTCGGAATCTTCCGCGTCCCAAGACAATTCCACTTCGTTATTTTTCTCTTCATATTCCGCGTCCAAATCCTTGACATTGTCCGGATCGCGCGTGTCCGTTTTGACGTTTTTCGCTCCGATTTCACTGGTGTTTCCCGCCTTATCAATAGAACGGTAATAGAAAATATGTTCTCCGTCTTCAATTTTGACGGGCGAAACGTAAACGCTCCAAGTCCCCGTTTTTGAATCGATTTGATATTCTATGCGGTCAAGATTTTTGTCGCTGGCTGCGAGAGTGATTATTGGATTTGTAACATACCAGTCATCATCCCCGTCGGGACTGACCGGATCAATCGACAAGCCGACGGTCGGAATGGTTTTGTCAAAAACGATTTTCAGTTTGAAAGTGTTTTCAATATTGCCGGCGTTATCCGTCGCGTGGGATTCGATGCTGTATTCTCCATCGACCAGCGGCAAAGCTAGCGGGCCGTATGTCCATGAGGTTGTTCCAGCAGCCAGAACTAATTTTTCATCAGCTTGCCAATCGGCGCCGTTCCAATATGTGATAACGTCATCAACATCTCTCTTAATCAATAATTCCACTTTTTGCACCCCGCTCAAATTGTCGCCAGCTGTGCCTTCAAGTGTTCCGTTCCAATCGCTCAGGTAAACCACACCGTCCGGCCCGTCGTTCGGAAATGTTATCTCGCTGTCCGGAACATTAAGATCAATATTCACGCCGTTGGAAACCGCCGTTTCCGTGTTGCAGTTTCCGGCTTTGTCGCAAATACTCGGATTTGGAATTACCGAACAAGTTTGATTTCCGCCTTCGGTAGTGATATCACAAGTCGGATCAACATACCCGTCCGCCATAAAGTCATCAGTGTAATGGAACGTCGAAGTCTGCGGTATTGTGTTGTACCAATTGGAAAAGGTCGTCTTGTTAGCCAATATTGGCGCCGTATTATCAACAGTCACCCTCCACACACTACTCCAAGCGCTTGAATTTCCGGCTGTATCAACCGCTCGAACATGCCAGTAATAGATTCCCTCCAGAGTCCCAGACGTGGAAATTTCTGATGCCGAAAGCGCCGCTGAAGTATAGATTGGGATTACGAACGATCCGTCAGGATTAGTATCGCTTGAATTGGAAGATTGGTAGAAATAAGAAATTGGAATGCTAAGGTCATCTACTCCACCCCAATCAGCCTTGGTGAAGTCTGTTGAAGTTAGATAAACTCCGTCCGTCGGACTCACCTGAATCGGCACATCCGGCGCGGTCGTATCCACCACATCGACTGTTCTGGTAACTTGATCGGCCACATTATGATGGATATCAGTTACATTATAGGTCACAGTGTAGACGCCCACTATATTCGCATCGACCGGATTAACCGCAACAATATTTGTCGTTAAATTTCCATCATAATTATCCAGGGCTGTCGCACCGGCGTCAGTGTAAGTTGAACCCAATTCAACCGTTGCCGGTGTTACACCCAGTAAAGTTATAACTGGCCTTGTTGTATCGACAACATGCACTGTCCTAGTCGCGCTTCCAGTGTTGCTGTTAGCGTCAGTGTATGCATAAGTCAAAGTATAATCGCCAACTACGTCCGTGTTTACTGTTCCGCTAGTGGCCGAAGCAACAGTTCCACTGCCATCGACCGCGTCTGTCCAAGTCGCACCGGCATCCGTAAAGGACGTATGAACTTCAACTGTGTCAGTGCCTATGGTAATCATTACCACTGGCGCGGTTGTATCTACAACCCTTACCGTCCTTATGACCGGAGTGGCGTGATTCCCCGCCGCGTCAGTCGCATTGTAAGTAATTATATAAGTACCAACAATTGATGTATTGACTGAACCGGACGATGTTGCTGCGAATGATCCGTCTATAGCATCAGTTGCAGTTGCCCCGAGCTCCACATACGAACCTCCAACTTCAATATCAGAAGTAATCCCATCTAAAGAAATAACAGGGGCGGTATTGTCTACCGTCACTTCAACGACAAAGTCAGTGCTGCGATTGTCAGCCGCGTCCCTTTCCGCAAATTTAATCTGATACACTCCATCGCTTCTTCCGATCGTATTCCAGGAATAAAGCAACCTGTTCGTAAATTCATCAGCATGATTGACTGTCGTTGTATAAATTTGCTGTCCATTGCTTTTCCTGTATATCGCCAGCCAGTAGTGATGCGGGAAGCTATCTGTCACTGTTCCTCTTATGGCAACAGTTCCCGACACTGATACTGAAGCCGTAGGCGCAGTGATGGCAACAACCGGAGCGGATTTATCGATATTGTTTATCGTAACCGTTTGGATAGTTGTATTTCCAGCATCGTCAGTCGCCACAAAATCAAACGAATCATTGGCAGTGAAAGTATGCGAAGTAGTATTTAAACTTCCTTCATTAGTTGAAGCCGTTACTGTTATATCATCATTTGTAAGCGCGGTTGAATACGGATTGATGGTAATGACAGGCGGAATGCTATCCACAGTCAGCGTCGCAGAACTAACTTCACCGCTCTCATTTCCGGCGTTGTCTTCGGCTGCAACTTTCATTGTATAAGTTTCATCAGTCAATCCGCTAGTAGAAACTCCCGCGACACTAGTTGTTCCCGACAAAAACATTGCCGTGCTGTTCCAAAGCTCCCACAGATATTGTTTCACTCCTGATCCAATGTCAGTGGCAGCCGTCCAAACCCAATTGATAACTGTCGAATTGGTAGGACTGGAAACATTAGGCGTTGGCGTGCCAAGTCCGGTCGGAGCGGTATTATCAACAACTATTCGCCAGGCATTGCTCCAAGCGCTAGAATTCCCAGCCGCGTCTGCCGCTCGCACGTGCCAATAATACGTACCTGTCGGCGTACCAGCAGTGGAAATTTCTGAAGCCGGAAGCGCCCCTGAAGTATAGGCGGGACTCGCGAACGCACCGTCTGGATTCAAAGTCGGAGATGTTGATGATTGGTAAAAATAGAAAATCGGAGCACTTGAATCGGATACATCCGACCAATTGATTTTTGTCTGGTTAGCTGTCGTAGTATTAATTCCGTCAAACGGACTTACATGAGTAGGCGCATTTGGTGCGCTCGTATCCACAGTCACTTTCCAAGGATCGCTCCAAGCGCTTGCGTTTCCGACTTCGTCAATCGCGCGAACATGCCAATAGTACACATTATCAGGCGTACCCGGACTGTCGACGGAAGTCGATAGATTTGCATGATATCCTGATCGACTCACAAAAGAACCGCCGCCTCCATTTGTATCAGGTAAATACGAAAATTCCCATTCGTAGGTTACCGGAGAATCATCGGTAGAGGCATTCCACCTGAAAGTAAAGTTATGCGTTGTCAAATATTCATTATTGCTCGGCAAAGTTAAAATTGGCACGCTTGGCGGAGCAATATCTTCCAGCTCCCCAAAATCCGTGAAGTGATTGGTTAGAATCTTTGTATCAGTTCCATCGCTGATTGAACATTCATTTGAAACAAATGTTGGTGTATCATAGCTTCCGCCGCAAATATTGGTAATTTGCACCCAGGCAGTTGAACCAGCTGGTTTATATCCAACTGTTCCAGCAACCCCTGCTAATACTAATGTGATGGGATTGCTAAAAATCAACGTCCCGCCAGGTGAACCAACCGAAATCACCGTGCCTCCGACACTAAATCCCGCGGGCGCATCTCCGCTTGGTGCTTCGTGAGTCGGCGGCGTTATCACTCCGTCCCAACCCGCCGGTCCCGTAATTGTTGTTCCATCGGGAATACTGGCGCTTACGCCAGGAAGATCTGAATTGGTTAATATGATCGGGTTGCCATCAACTCCGGATTGCAAAGTAACCGCACCGCCCTCCAATCCTCCGGACAAATCCAGATTGGAATCATCATTAAGAACTAAATTTGTAATTCCACTGGGCAAATCCGCTTCGCCGCCGCTTCCCAAGCTGAGATCAGAACCCTCAGTTGGGGTAATAGTGTTGTCGTCGCTAACAGTATCGGAAAGGATTGTCATTTCTGAATTGACGTACCACGGATCATAATCAACCCCTGTATAAACTTTATCCATAATCTCCGTGGAATCCGCCGTCCCCCACCAGTTTTCTTCCGCATTCAATGTCACATTACTCCAAGTTCCATAAATAGCATTACTATCAATTTTATTTTCAGAACTGAGGATAACATTCGGCGCCGCGCCTCCAACTGCATAATCTCGAATAATAACTCCGTAGTCATTATTATTAATAATATTTTTTGAAATAGAACCGACGGTAGCAACTTCACTGCCACTAAAATAACCAGCCCACTGATCGGCTGACCACACGGATATTCCGACAGGAAAAGCTTTGCCAGTATGACTCAAGCCATTAATGCTATTGTCGTGTATGTTTATACTTGGAGTCGCTACAGTCCATATGCCAAACTGATTGTTAATGAGAGTATTGTTAGAAATCTCAATTGGGCTAGCTCCAGGCATATAAAGCAGAACGCCTGTCGCTCCGTCAGCCTCAACATCATCTATCGGATCATTTGAACCGCTATAAGTCCCACTCCAAACATTCCCGCTAACGTTATTGTCCTTAATTGAACCAACTGCTCCAAAACCAATCTGAATACCATTTTGGGCAATGGATGCAGTTGATCCTGCTCCTAATATGACATTGTTATGAATATTTGCGACTAATCCACTGTTATTAGCTGTTATACCATTCTTATTATAATCAGAAATGTGAGAATTTTTCACTTCACCATTCATAGCTGTCCCGTAACCAGACATTAATATGGCATTACCCTCGCTGATATTTATTCCATCAACCTTCACTGAATCAACCAAGGCACTCCCCAAATCCCTAAGTAAAATTCCTACGAAGCGATTAGTACCAGAGGGAACGGAAGAAACAAGAGAACCATCAACTTTTATATTTTTCACAATAACATTACCTCCTGAAACATTACTCGCGATAATCCCGGCCGTATTAGCAGAACCACCGGAAGCTCGATTGAACAATTGAAAAACATTAGCCGTTGCCTGAGTTGGTTTAATTATAGTTGTATCGCCTGCTCCTTGTAATGTTAGACTTTCGTTTATAGTTACTTGTTCATCATAGATTCCCTCCGTAACATTAATCGTATCGCCGGGAGAAGCTGCATCAATAGCATTTTGCAATTCTTTTTCAGGAGTAACTATTAAAGTATCCTCTAATAAATACACCAGACCAAAGGCAGGATCGTTTTGCTTATCCAACAACGTATTTTCAATAATCGCTAATTCTGAGAAATTGGCGCTAGACGGACTAACGCCGTCAAATTCATTACCCGAGGTAGCATCTATGCTTCCGCCACCATAAGCAGAAATTGATATTTCGTTGTCATCAAAATTTGAGTTGGATATCGTTGATATTGTTGCTGATCCGTAAGTTAAAACACCTGCTGCCTCATTCCCATCCGGTGTGTAATTGAATCCTGAAATATCCGTTTTATTGATCGTGCCTGTAACCGTGCCTCCTCCCTGATTCCAAGCCAAAATACCATTCTGCGCGATAGTCATTGTCGGGCCATTCCCCGTGATCGTACAGTCATCAACCGTAAGATCAATCGTTCCAGCGCCACCAGTACCATTACTATTCCCATTCACAGCATCAATCGCATTCTTTTGAAAACCGGAAATCGCGGTTTTTGAAACAGTCAAGGTGGTGATTTTACCACTTCCGGCATCGACACCCAAACCTTGTCCGGTCTGACTTCCGTTGATGGTATAAATACCAGCAATCGCACTTTCATCAATTGAACCAGTCGATGCGTTCCATAAAACTATGGAATCAGCACCACCAGATCCAGGAGTGCTGCTATTGCTATTAATGGTCATTCCGCTAATATGTATTTCCGTCGAATTATCAACTAGCACAGTTACCAGAGAGTTGGCAGTATATTTATGACCTATCCCAGAAGTGATCAATAATGAAGGATTAACAGTTGTCGAACTCGCCCCCTTACCTACAATATTCAAATTGCTCTTGTTTCTGATAGAAAAACCTGCGTCATATGTTCCCTCTGCCACGTTAACTGTTCCGCCTGCTGCTACTGAATCAATTCCTTCTTGAATAGTATTGAAAGGATAATCTTCCGTTCCGAATTCCTCATTGACATCTGCTCCATCATCAACATATACTATTGAATTATCGTTAGTATAACCTTCCGTAGGTTCTGTCATAATTCTCCAATCACTTCCACCGTCTATTGTTCTTCCTGCCGATTCCCCTTGTGCTGGATAATGATCAATTACAGCGCCACTTGTTCCGCCTATCTCAACAGAATCAATATCAAGAAGTCCATTTTTAAGTGTAACTATTTCATTTGAAGAATCATTTAACCAACCGTCTGAGTGATAAAACACCGCCAATCCTCTTGCTGGAATTTCGGTAGAATCAGGTATTCGTATGTCTGCTGTGCTTGAATTATCAACTATTTCCCATCCTGATACATCTATATTGCCATTGGTATTATTATATAGCTCAACCCATTCATCGGCACCATCTACAGAATTAACATAAATTTCATTTATCAGCACCGGCCTTTCGCTATCCGGAGTCGGGACTGTCAAAATGAATATCGTAAAATGATCCAACCCTTTGATCTCCATCACTTTTTTGGAATCATTGGCAATCTCGTCCACACTCTCATCTTCGGTAACATTTTTCAAATCTTCTTTCTTAATCTCATTTTCCTCCGTATACAAAACCTGAACATCATCCGCTTTCACTTTCTCATTATTCTTCTTGTCTGGATAAGGCAAGGTCAAATCATATTCAAACGTCCCATTTTCCATGTTTGAAGTAATATCATAAGCGGTGTCAGAAAGCGCGCCCAATGAAAGCATTTCTTCGGCGGAGAGTTTAATTTCTTTGATCACAAGACTTCCCGCCTTTTCCGGCAGCTTAGTAAAAGTCACCGTCACCTTGCTATTTTGCGGTGCCTTATATGTTTTATTCAATTCCACCGGCTCAATTGAAGCGGTATTTCCATCAATAACCCATTCGGCTTTTTCTTCGACTGGTGCTTCTGTCTTTGTTTCTTCTTCTGATTTCACTTCTTCGAAAACATCTTCCGCCGGTGCTGTTTCCAAGACAGGAGTCTCAACCACAGCTTTCTCTTTCGGTTCCACGCTTTCTTCTTCAGATGTTACTTCCGGAACGATTGTTTCTTTCGGCGCGAGAGCTTCCTCTTCCTTGGGATCCTCTTTCACTTCCTCTTCCGGCGCCTCTTCAGTAACCCCAACCTCACCTTCGGCGCTCGCCGTCATCATCTCCATCGCCACAAAATTCAGCGAAGTCATTTGGAAAATCAAAATTGGAAGCATAATGCTTGCCATAACTTTTTTAATTTTTCTGGCTTCTCTTTTGGTGAGCCGAAGCTCAAACATTTTTTTAATCATCTTCATATTTGTTTAAAACTTACTTGATTATTTTATTTAAAAAATTATCAAAAAAAGACCAACCACCATTCATTATAAACACAATAATGAACGCCGGTTGGCCTTCGCTAAAACGAAACAATCTTTTGACTCGCAAAAAGACGTTACCATTTCACCCGTATTTCTCCATCCTGTCAGACAGCGTCCGCCAAGCGAACAACATTTGGCAGAATGGATTTTTTATTTTTCATTTCCCCTCCTAACGTCTCCTTATGAGTATTATACCAACCGCCAAAATTATTGCAACAAAGTTATCCACACCTTTTGGCTTGACAAAGCCATTGTTTTGTGTTTTTATCCGAAAGCGCGCTTGCGCTGCTTTACAAACCTGGCATAATATGCTATAAAGGACGGTTATAGCTCATTGACAATCCAAAGTCAAAGCTCCGCTTTTTCGCCCATTTTTTGGACCAAAAAACGGGGCTTTGGATCGGAAAAAATTAACATTTTTGAGAGGAGTGAAAAAATGCAACAGAAAATCTTTGCAATGGATAATGAGATCGACTTTCAGAGCGACATTATGGTCGCAGTTTTAGCTTTTTTAATGTCATTTGTTTTTGCCATACTGTTTTTCGAAAAAAGCTTCATCGAAAGCATGTACAGTTCTTCGTTTTTCCAAGCATCTTTTGTTGTTCTGGCATTTGCGAATCTGATAGTTGTACATGCCTTCACGGAAAATCGACTAAAAACGCTATCCATATTAACCATGGAATCATTCCTAGCACTGGTGGTATACAAACTCGCTTGTTATATCTCCATCGTCGTTGACGGCAGCGGCTCGACAGAGGAGTTCTTGGCGTCACTCGCTAAAATATCGGGATTATTTATGCTCTGCGAAGTCGCCGGCATAGCACTACTCGATATTGGATTTTATTTGTGGCTTCGCAAAACCATAAGCAACAAGCGGGACATTGTGGCGATTATGTGCGTAATTGTCGTGTTGGAGATTACGCTTGGATATCAACTTTTCTTTTAAGGAAAGGGGAAATCAAATGCCTAAAAAAATATGCGCTGTAGCAGCTCTGCTGGCATTCATCGGCTCATTGTCCTTGTGGTATTTTCAAAAGGATCTACCCAAGCCAACAAATCGCCACGAGGCGACCATAATCTTCTCCCACGATTCCGAGGGAGAGGGAATCATCATACTGACATTCTTCGATGGTTCCCGTGGATTTCTTTACAAGAGGGATGTCCCGCGAGAACTTTGGAGCCGGCAACTCGGCTCTAATAAAAGCGTTATCCGAGTCGAAAGGGAGGGTTTCCTCCCCGACGGCAGAGAAAAAATCATAATCAGCGGGACTGAGTCCCGTTGGTCTTGCGCTCTTATCGCGGAGATGAATTATTTGTGAGACTTCTTCTCTCCATTCGGTACCCCCGCCTTGGCATCATCGCCGAGCGGGGGTTCTTTTTTTTGTAAATAAAAACGGTCCTGGCGATAACGCCCGGACCGTTTTTATATGCGCTCATCTCTTTTTAATTGATGAGAGAAAGACAAGGAATCTAGTCTTTAATTTGTTTTAGGCTTTCGCCTTTTTTGTTTTGGCTATTTATTTTTTATTTTTGTTTTTATCCCCTACCACTTTTGTTCTTGCGCGAAAAACAAATCTGGCGAGGGACAATATTAAATTTTTAAGGCCAACGTCCAAATATTTCGGATCGCCACGGAAAGAAACGCCAAAGGCATAAGAACAAGCGACAACATGTATATCCAAACGGCGGAAAGTTGCAAAATCAGAATAATGGAATTTTTGTTTTTCGCCAGTCCGTCGGCGATTTTTTTGAAAAATCCGTTTTCTCCGTCCGATCCGGACGGTTTGCCGACGTTCCCGCTTCCGCCCGTCTCAGCGACATTTTTCACCGACAACACCGACGGCGCTATTTTCTTGCCTTCCTCGATCAAATTCTTATTCCCCTGTCCGGAAAAATTCTTTTCCTTATCGACAATGTCCGCCGCCCCGATCTTCCGGCCGAATTCCTGGACGGAGATAATAGCCGTCTGTCCGTTAATCTCCCCTGCCGCCACCGCCACGCCGATTTCCTGGTAGTTGGCGTTCAAAATATTTTTCCGATGGGTGGGAGAATTCATCCAAGCCTTGTGCTGTTCCTCGGCGGTCAAGAAATTGATAGCCAAATTTTCTCCGGCATATTGATAGTCGTATCCGTTTTTGGAAAACCAATGCCAAGGTTCCGTTCCGGCGGGAGAAGTGTGGGCAAAATAATTGTTCTTGATCATATCGTCCAACTTGTCCTGGGCAACCTTGACTAGTTTTTCGCTTTCCGACAAACCGGGAAATCCTTGCGCTTCCCTTGACTCATTCACGAACCGAATAACATTAACGCCCGTTATCTCGCTCGCCAACGCCGGACCGGCAACCAAAAAAAACACAAACGCAAAAGCCGTAATTCTGACAAGATATTCAGTTTTAGTTGTTTTAGACATATTCTGATAGATATATTTTATATCTCTATTTCGTATTTCGCTCATTTCGTAGTTCGTAAAAATAAAAAAAGCCGGATTCACCCGACTTTCCACCTGACTTTTGGCTCCCTTGAGCCATCACTATCCCTAGTATAGCATACTTTTCGCTCCGACGCAAGAAAAAAAGAAGGCCTTACCGGAAAACGCGTCCCCGTAAGGCCTGCCGCTAAAAAGATCACGTAATGTGTAGCGACCTCCCCAGCTTCCTAACCAAAAAAACATACGTACCTCCGACTATTCAATCAGCTCCCTCATGACTCCCGCGATCGCGTCTCCTGAAAAACGATCGGAAAACTCCGCGGGGTCGCCCATCGCGCGGACGGGCTTTCCAGTTCGACGCTCAGCACGAAATGCCTGCCGCCGTACCAGCTCTTGCTCATACTCTTTTCTGCAAGAAGCCGCTTTTTCTTTAGCTTCTCGCAGATCCCTTGTCATCTGTTCTACTGCCTGCCTGTACAAAAGACAGACTTGATCTATGAATGACAAAATTATCTTCATCTCTACCCCTTTCTGCTGTTTTCCGAAAGCAGCAATAAAATAAGCATTCCAATGAAAGCCCCGACCGAGACTCCGGTCGGCAGGGTGATATTTGTATAGGGCGAATCAAGAAAATTCGCCATGTTGACGAGGATGTCAAAGAACGGGAACATATACCCACTCCTATCTCTTGATGTTAATCAAAAGTTTCCGGCCTTCAATGACAAATTCCTTTTGAAGGTCAGAATCTTCTGACTTTTCCGCGTATTTTAATTCATCCGCCAGTGTTTCTTTGGCAATCAAATCGCCGAATTTTTCAAAAACAACTGACTGGGGACTATAGCACACTTTGATGCGGTTGTCAACCTCATACCCCGCCTCCTTCCGCATCTCCTGGATATGACGGATCAACTCCCGAGCCGCGCCTTCCAGCCTTAAATCTTCGGTAATTTCTATATTCAAACCAACCCTGATTCCCCCAATTTCTCCGATTGCCCAATTTTCCCCTTCCGGAATTTTTTCAACAACCTCAACCTTCTTCACATTTAGTTCTTCTTTAATTATTTCATTCAATTCATTGTTTGAAAATTGAAAATTGCCTGCCTGTCCGGTAGGCAGGAAAATTGAAAATTTCTCGAGTGGTTGGCGGACTTTGATTCCCGCTTTGGCGCGAAGTTGCAAAGCCTCCGTGATAATATTCCGGACTTTTTCCATCTCCGCGTTCAATTCTTCTTCAATCAAATCCTCATCCGCCACTGGAAAATCGCAAAGATGCACGGACTCCATGCCCTCTCCCCCAGCCCCTCTCCCGGTTACGGGCGAGGGGGGCAATTTATCCCCCTCTCCCCTGTACTCGGGGGAGATGTCCCGATGTAATCGTCGGGACAGAGAGGGCTCTCCGGCAAGGTTTCTCCAAATTTCCTCCGCCACAAACGGCGTGAACGGCGCCATCACTTTTGCTAAAGTTACCAAAACATAATGCAAAGTTTCATAGGCTTCATTCTTGTCCGTGTCATTTTCCGATTTCCAAAATCTTTTCCGGCTCCGGCGAATATACCAGTTGGAAAGATTGTCGATAAACTTCGGAAACAGCCGCGCCGCCCTGGTCAATTCATAAGATTCCATCTCCGTATTCACGTTTTTTATAAGCAACTGCAACTCCGAAACAATCCACCGATCCAGCAGGTTGCCTTTTTCTTGCGTTACGCGTTCCACGTTTTGCGATCCGCGAAATCCGTCAATATTGGCGTACAGCACGAAAAACGAATACGAATTCCAAAGCATCCGAAACATTCCCCGCACCAATTCCGCCAGTTCCGATTCTTTGAAATTCAAATTTTCCGCCTGCATAACGGGAGAAGCGCTGAGATAATAGCGGAGCGCGTCGGCGCCGTATTTGTCCAAAACATACATCGGATCCGGATAATTTTTGAGGCGCTTCGCCATCTTTTTTCCGTCTTCCGCCAAAACTATTCCGTTGACGACTACATTTTTGAACGCGATACTGTCTTTTACGCCAGTCGCGATAATATGCAGATAATAAAACCAAGCGCGCGTCTGGTCGATGCCTTCGGCGATAAACCGCGCCGGAAAACCACCCTCGAATTTTTCCTTGTTTTCAAACGGATAATGCATCTGGGCATACGGCATCGAGCCCGAGTCAAACCAGGTGTCCAAAACATCCGGCACCCGTCTCATCTCCCCGCCACACACGCCACACTTGAAAGTGATTTTATCAACAATGTGCTTGTGAATATCAATAATTTTTTCTTCCGATAAATCCTCCAACTCCTTAACCGATCCGATAACTTTTAGTTCCCCGCAATCGCATCGCCAGATCGGCATGACGGAAGCCCAAAAACGTTGTCTCGAAATAGACCAGTCGCGAGCGCCTTCAAGCCAGTTACCCCAACGGCCTTTCTTTATGTGCCCGGGCGACCAGTCAATATCCTCAGCCAGTTCAATCATCCGCTCTTTGATTTTTTCCACGCTGACAAACCAGGAAGTCGTCGCGTAATTCAAAAGCGGCGTGTCACACCGCCAACAATGCGGATAACTATGCTCATATTTTTCTTTGCTAAAAAGCAAATTATTTTTCGCCAGATATTTTATAATTTCCACATCTGTTTTTTGTGTGTCTTCAATCGGTTTCACGTGCAATCCCGCAAATTCTCCCGCTTCCGATTTGATCATTCCATCCATTCCTACGTGCTGAATAAATGGCAACTCATATTGCTTGCCCAGATTCATATCGTCCTCGCCGAACGCCGGCGCGATATGCACCACCCCTGTCCCCTCTTGGGTTGTCACAAAATCCCCGGCGTAAATTTTCCAGCCATTTTCACGATTTTTCAGTTTTTCATCTTGAGAATAATAATCAAAAAGAGGTTTGTATTTCTTGCCAACCAAATCTACTCCTTTAAAAATTTTGTGCTCTGGCTCGAACTCAATCCATTCCCCCAAAGAAGACGACCCCAGAATTACATTCTCTGTTTTATCTTTTCCAAAAGCGTGTGGAAAAACTTTTTTCGCCGATGCAGCAGCCATTATATAACTTTCTCCCTTTGTTACATTAATTTTATTGCTGTTTCCGAGAACATTTTTAACTTTCAGTTTAATATAATCAATATCTCCCCCCACCGCTAACGCCACATTCCCGATCAGCGTCCATGGCGTTGTCGTCCACGCCAGAACATATGCCCCCGGCTCATCAACCAATTCAAACTTGGCAATAACCGACAAATCCTTCACATCCTTATATCCTTCCGCCACTTCCGATTGCGAAAGTGTTGTTTCACAGCGCGGGCAAATATGCATCGAACGGTAAGACTCATAAATAAGACCCTTGTCCCAAAGTTCCTTGAAGACCCACCAGACTGATTCCATAAAAGACAGGTCCATCGTCTTGTAGGCGTTTTCCATATCCGCCCAGCGTCCAAGCCGCGTGATCACTTTTTTCCACTCGTCCACATATCCCAAGACTTTTGAGCGGCACAGCTCATTGAATTTGTCGACGCCTAATTTTTCAATGTCTTTTTTCGTTTTTGAGCCCAATTCTTTTTCGACGATATTTTCAATCGGGAGTCCATGGCAATCCCAGCCCCATTTTCTTTCCACGCGAAAGCCTTTCATCGTCCAATAACGCGGCACGATGTCTTTCATAGCGCTGGCGACAATATGGCCATAATGGGGGGTACCCGTGGCGAACGGCGGCCCATCATAAAAAACATAGGGATTATTTTCATCCCTATTCTCAACCGATTTCTCAAAGATTTTATTTTCCTCCCAAAACTTCAGCACTTCCTCCTCCATTTTAGGAAGGCTCATTTTGGGATCGACTTTCTTATACATTTTTATACACCTCTAACGTCTCTCTCGCACATTTCTCCCAATTGAATTTGTCCACTTGTTTCTTCCCGCGTTCGCGATATTCGTTTTTCAAGTTTTCGTCCGCGGCGAATTTGAGCATAGCGTCGGCAATCTCTTGAGTGTTCCGCGGATCAACCAATATCGCCGCGTCGCCGGCCACTTCCGGAACGGAAGAAACATTGGAAACAATCGCCGGCGTGCCGGTGGCGAAAGCTTCCAAAACTGTGGTGCCGAACCCTTCATAGAGCGACGGCATCACGAAAAAGTCGGCATTTTTGAAAAGCGGCACCAGTTCGTCGCCAATGATATAGCCGGTGAAAATCACGTCCTTGGCGATTCCCAAATCCTTGGCGATTTGTTTATATTCCGAAGCCAGCCAGCCGTTTTTTCCGGCGATAACCAGTTTATGGCCGCACTTGGCAGAATTCTTGACGCAAGTTTCTTTGAAAATTTTGAAAGCTTCAAAAAGCCGGGTGATGTTTTTCACCGGTTCCAGTGTTCCCAGAAAAAGGATATATTTTTTGCCGCCGTTGATACCGTATTTCTCCAAAACTTTTCCCCGCTCCATTTTCGATTCTTCAAACATCCGTTTGTCAAATCCGCTATAGATCACTTGCACCCGATTCGGCGCGCAGTGGAAAGTTTCGCAAATATCTTTTTTGGTCGATTCGGAAACGGCGATAATTTTGTCGGCTTTCCCGGCCATAAGATTCATCGTGGCTTTGGTTTTGGCTCTTTTGACGCGAGGATATACTTCCGGCACTTTGTACGCCGCCATATCGTGAAAAGTCACCACGGTTTTCCCGCGATAGGCGGTCGGAATCCGGCTCATGGGAGAAGTGGCGTGCAAAATATCCAGGTGTTCGCGAGCCAGCGTCGCCATACCCAGAATTTCATTGTAAGCGCCCGGCAGATATTTCTTGTAATCGGAAAACGGATAAAATTTTATCTTCACGTTCGGCCGGCTGAATTTTTTGATGTCTTTTTCCCGCACGCGAAAATCAAAGAAAATCACATACTCATTTTCCCTGTCCATTTCCAAAAGATAGCGGATCAGCTGGTAGGTATAGTGCCCCACCCCGATCGCGTCGCCTTTTTCCGGATTCAAAATTGTCCTAGCGTCAATGCCTATCCTCATGAATTTCTTTACGAATTACGAATTTAAATACTAATGTACTAATTGTACTAATATTAACTGCTAATTCTAAGCTGGCTTAGAAAGAATTAGTATATTAGTACTTGATTAGTAATTAGTAAAGACTTACATCCTCTTTGGGGCACTCACTCCGATAAGCCTCAGTGTTTCAGCTAATACTATTCTAACAGCATTTGCCAGTTTTAGTCTAGCCGCCGTCAACTCCGGCTTTTCCGGATCCAAAACCTTCAAGTCATTATACATCGAATGGAACTTATCGGCAAGCTTAATGGCAAAATACGGCAGCTTGTGGACTTCGTACGTCCGGACGATTTCTTCGACAAGTTCCGGAAACTTATTCAGCTCCCGCGCCAAACTCAATTCTTTTTCGTGCGTAAGCAACGATAAATCCACGTTCTCTTGCTTCATATTTCTCTCTTCTTGCTTCCGCAATATCGAACATATCCGGGCGTGCGCGTACTGGACATAATACACCGGATTTTTTTCCGACTTTTCCTTGGCCAAATCCAAATCAAACGTCATATGCGTATCCCGAGAATTCATCAAAAAGAAAAACCGAACCGCGTCACGCCCAACTTCTTCCAAAAGATCATCGATAGAAACATAGGTTCCTTTTCTTTTGGACATACGAAACTCTTTTCCGTCTTTTACCACTCTAAGCAATTGAGTAATGATTATCTCCAGCTTTCCGCCAAACCCCAGCGCTTCCACCGCTCCCATAACACGCTTCACATCACCATGATGATCCGCGCCCCAAATGTCAATAACTCGCTGGAAACCTCGGTCAAATTTATTTTTATGATAGGCAATATCGCCGCCAAAGTAAGTCGCTTCTCCGGTTGATTTTCTCACTACTCGATCTTTTTCATCGCCAAACTTTTCCGCCCGAAACCAAACAGCTCCGTCTTTTTCATAAAACAAATCGCGCGCGATAAAATCCTGGAAAACCTTCCCCACTTCCCCTGATTCATGCAGTGATTTTTCCGAAAAATATTCATCAAACACTATCCCCATCTTTTCTATTGAAGGCTTGATAATTTCTTCCAAAATAATATTCGCGGCCGTTTGACCAACTTCAAACGGGTCAGTACTGTTGATTCGACTTGCCAGATTGTCGATATAATCTCCTTTGTATTGCGCTTCGCCATCCTTGAGAACAGAATGACCCAGGACTTTCACCTGGTTTCCAAAATCGTTGACATAATATTCGCGCCAAGGACTATACCCAGCTTTTTGGAAAATATTCGACAGGGCGTCTCCCAAAGTTCCGCCTCTTCCATTGCCCAGCGTTACGGGACCGGTCGGATTGGCCGAAACAAAATCCAAATGGATTCGCTCCCCCTTCCCGCTCTGGCTGTCTCCGTATTTTTCTTTTAAGCTATTTATTTCTTCTATTTTATTTTGCAAAAATTCTTGGGAAAGATAAAAATTGAGATACCCCGACCTCACTGCTTCTATTTTTTCAAAAAAATTATTCCCCTCTTTTTCAACAATATGATCATTTAACAATCTAACAATTCCTTCCGCCACCTCCATCGGATTTTTCTTCAAGACCTTCCCCAAAACCATCGCAATATTGCTCGAATAATCCCCGAATGCTTCCACCTTCGGGTACTCCACTTCAATTTCCGGCATCACGAAATCAGACCAATTT